>NZ_JBFBBY010000098.1:0-30972 GCF_040682875.1 Amycolatopsis sp. NPDC051071
GTCCCCATAGGACGAAAAGTGTCCTATGGGGACCCCTCATGACACGCGCGCGAGACGATCAGGCGGCTTCGTGGGTCAGCAGCCACTGCTTCGCCGGGACACCCCACCGGAAGTTCCCCAGCGCGCCGCCGGTCCGCACCACCCGGTGGCAGGGCACGAACAACGCCGCCGCGTTCTTCGCGCACGCCGAAGCGGCCGCCCGCACCGCCGACGGATTCCCCGACAGCGCCGCGTACTCCGCGTAGCTCACCGGCTCCCCTGCCGGCACCTTCCGCAACATTTCCCAAGCGTGCTCCCGGAAAGCGCCGGACCGCTGCCGCACCTCGACGTCGGCGACGGCGTCGAGGTCACCGTCGTGGTACCGGCGGATCGCGGTGCTCACCGGCCCCAGATCCCGCCGGTGCGTCAGCTCGCCCGGCAGGAGCGACGGCGAGATCAACGGCGTGAGCTCGCCGACCTCCCCGGTCCAGCCCGAGGCGAGGACGGCCCCGTCTCCCGCCACCACCGCGGTGAACGGCCCGATCTTGGTGTCCATTGTGGACCAATACGCGATGCTCATCGTCTCCCTTTCAAGCTCGCCACAGGTACATGCCGGCGTAGGAGGACCAGGGCTGCCATGCCCGGCCTCGTTCGGCCAGCGTCTTCTCGTCGTCGGCGATCCCCAGCGCGGCCGCGCCGCGGCGCAACGCCGGATCGCCGGTCAGCAGGACGTCCGGTGCGCCCAGTACACGCATCAGGACGTAGTCCGCGGTCCAGGGTTCGATCCCCGGGAGGTCCAGCAGTTCCGCCCGTAGCTCGTCGGCGTCGCGGCCGACGTGCACCGAGACCCCGTTCGTCAGCGCGCGGGCGACCGCGACGACCCGATCCGGTTCACTCAGGACCTCCGCGCCACGCTCCGCGATCTGCGCGGCCGTCGGGAACAGCGTGGTCACCCCTTCCAGTGACTCGGCGCAGTTGGGCACCCGCTCGCCGAGGGCGTCGGCGAGCGCGGCCGTCGCGACCGGGTCCAGCATCGCGCGCAGTACGAGTTCGTCCCCGTCGACCGTGCCGGGCACCCGGATGCCGGGGATCGCCTCGACCAGCGGAGCGAACGCCGGATCGGCGCCGAGAACCCGGGTGACCGCCTCGGGATCGGCGTCGAGATCGAGCAGGCGCCGCATTCTTGCCACCGCGCTGCTCAGGTCGCGCAGATCGGTGAGCCGCAGGTCGCAGCGGACGTGGTCGTCCTTGGCGGTCAGCCACACCACGCCGGAGCCGTGCGCGAGCCGCAGCGTGCGTCCGTAACCGGTCACCCCGGAATCGTCGCGCGTCACGTGCTCGACGCCCGGGATGGCCCGGTCGGCCAGGAAGTTCAGCACTCCGTCGGCGTCGAACGGCTTCCGGAACGGCAACCGAAGGCTCAGCTTGGTCCCGGTCGGCGTCTCTTCGGCCTTACGACGCCCGCGACGCAGACTTGCCGCGCGTAGCTGCGAAGGCGTCGTCGCGAACACCTCGCGGATCGTCTCGTTGAACTGGCGGACGCTGGAGAAGCCTGCCGCGAACGCGACGTCGGTCAGCGGCAGTCCGGACATCTCGATCAGCAGCCGTGCCGAATGCGCCCGGTGCGCGCGGGCCAGCGCGAGCGGTCCGGCACCGAGTTCCGAGGTGAGCACGCGGCCGAGCTGACGTTCGGAGTAGCCGAGCCGCCTCGCGAGCCCCGGGACGCCGTCGCGTTCGACGGTGCCGTCCGAGATCAACCGCATCGCCCGTGCGGCGAGGTCGGCCCGGATGTCCCAGTCGGGCGAGCCGGGGACGGCGTCGGGGAGGCAGCGGCGGCAGGCGCGGAACCCGTTGGACTGGGCGGCGGCCGACGTCGGGTAGAAGCGGACGTTCTGCTGCTTCGGCGTCGAGGCCGGGCAGGACGGGCGGCAGTAGATCCCGGTGGTGCGGACAGCCATGATGAACTGCCCGTCGAAGCGGGAATCACGGGCGGCGACGGCGCGGTAGCACCGTTCGGTGTCGCGCCACACGGCCCGTTCGGCCAGGGTCTGTTCGGTCATGACGTCGATCGTGCCACCAGGTCGAAGGCTCGGCTGGCGGAAATCCGACACGGCGATCAGGGTCTCGGCTACCGGCGCCGGGTCCGGGAGCGGGCGGCACGTAGACTTCTGGCCCGTGAGTCTCACCCTCGGCATCGTCGGCCTGCCCAACGTCGGCAAGTCCACCCTGTTCAACGCGCTGACCCGCAACGACGTGCTCGCGGCGAACTACCCGTTCGCGACGATCGAGCCCAACGTCGGCGTCGTCCCGCTGCCGGACCCGCGGCTGGACCAGCTCGCCGAGGTCTTCAGCTCCGAACGCACCGTGCCGGCCGTCGTGTCCTTTGTGGACATCGCGGGCATCGTGAAGGGCGCGTCCGAGGGTGCCGGGCTCGGCAACAAGTTCCTCGCGAACATCCGTGAAGCCAACGCGATCTGCCAGGTCGTCCGGGTATTCGACGACCCGGACGTGATCCACGTCGACGACCGGATCGACCCGGCGAGCGACATCGAGACGATCAACACCGAGCTGATCCTCGCCGACCTGCAGACCCTCGACAAGGCGCTGCACCGGCTCGAGAAGGAGGCGCGGACCAAGAAGGAAGCCAAGCCCGCCCTCGACAACGCGGTCAAAGCCAAAGAGATCCTCGACGGGGGCCGGACCCTGTTCCAGGCGCAGAAGGAGGTCGACTTCGAGGCGCTGCGCGAGCTGAGCCTGCTCACCACGAAGCCGTTCCTCTACGTCTTCAACGCCGACGAAGGCATCCTTACCGACGAGGCCCGTCGCGAAGAGCTGGCCAAGATGGTCGCCCCCGCGGACGCGGTTTTCCTCGACGCGAAGGTCGAATTCGAGCTGCTGGAGCTGGACGACGAGGAGTCGGTGCGCGAACTGCTGGAGTCGGTCGGCCAGCACGAGCCCGGCCTGTACTCGCTGGCGCGCGCCGGTTTCCACACCCTCGGCCTGCAGACCTACCTCACCGCCGGCCCGAAGGAATCCCGCGCCTGGACGATCCCGCAGGGCGCGACCGCCCCGCAGGCCGCCGGCGTCATCCACACCGACTTCGAACGCGGCTTCATCAAGGCCGAGGTCGTCTCGTTCGACGACCTGATCGAGAACGGTTCCATGGCCGCCGCCCGGTCCGCGGGCAAGGTGCGCATGGAGGGCAAGGACTACGTCATGTCGGACGGCGACGTGGTCGAGTTCCGCTTCAACGTCTGACCGCTTCGGCGCGCTTGTCACAACTATACCGTTTTCGGTAGAGTTGTGACATGGCTTCCGAGGTCAAGTACCGAGACATCGTTCGCGAGATAGCGCTCGATCACTACGGGTATGTGACTACGAACGACGCGGCCGAGGCGGGCGTCCCTGCCATTGAGCTCCCCAAGCTGGCTGCCCGGGGAGGCTTGGAGAACGTCGCATACGGGTTGTACCGCGTGCCAGACGTTCCCCCCACGAGATATGACCAATTCGCGGAGGCGCTCCTCCGCGTCGGCGAGGGTGCCTACCTCCATGGCGAGTCGGTATTGGTCCTGTTCGGGCTCGCCGATGTGAACCCTCGACGGATCAAGGTGGCCGTTCGTCGGCGCGCGCGTCCGAAGCTGCCGGCCTTTGTCGAGCTGACCCAGGCGAGAGGCGATGTGCGGACGACGTACTACGAGGGGCTCGAGTCCCAATCCGTTGCCGATGCCCTCCTTGAGTGTCGTGGACGTATCGAGGCCGAACGTCTTCTGGCCGCCACCGAGCAAGCGCGAGCGGAAGGGCTGTTGACGACCGCCGAGTGGCGGGGACTGAGGAAAGGAATCCGGCCGTGAGATATTCCGGCGTGCCGACGAGTGTGCGCTCCCTGGACCAGCGCATCCGCAACCTCGAAGGTGACGACGGTTTGGCCCGGCGTCGCAGGATTGGCATGGCGCTGGTCGTCGTCGGCCAGATGCTGCCAGGAGGAGCGGTCAAAGGCGGCAGTGCGATGGCGTTGCGCTACGGGCGCGAGACAAGGTTCACCCAGGATCTTGACGCCGCGCGAGTTCAGACGCTCGGTCGATTCCGCAGTGTCTTCGAGGAGTCCCTGGTGGAAGGATGGGCCGGATTTACCGGCAGATTGATCGAGAAAGCCGCACCCCGCCCTCCGGCCGTTCCGATGGCGTACGTCATGCAGCCTTTCGAGGTGAAGCTCGACTATCGAGGCAGAGCGTGGTGCACGGTGAAGTTCGAGCTCGGTCATAACGAGATCGGCGATGCCGACGAGCCCGAGTTCCACCTCGCCGAGGACTTGGCTGAACTCTTCACCGAAGTCGGCCTCGAAGCTCCTAAGCCGGTGCCTGTGATGCGTGCAGACCACCAGGTAGCGCAGAAGCTGCACGCTGTTTCGAGTGAGGGCAACGAACGTGCGCGTGACCTCGCCGACCTCCAACTTCTCGAGAAGCGTGAGAGTCTCGACCTCGAACAGATCGCCGAGACGTGCGTACGGCTCTTCGACTACCGGCGGCAGCAGGCGTGGCCGCCACCCATCGTCGCGGGTAAACGTTGGGACACGCTCTACGCCGAAGCGGCAGAAGGTCTGGATGTGATGGCGTCCGTCGAAGAGGCCGTCGTCTGGGTAAACGACTTCGTGCAGCGCATCGCCGCAGCCGGCTGAAGGCTCGCCAGGGTGCTCGCGGCCTTGATCTCAGCAACGCGAACCGCTCCTGAGCAGGTCCGTTACGCCTCGTAGGCTGACGAAGTCCCCTTCTCTTCGTTCAGAACCGGAGCCTCGTGGTCAGCTTGGAAACCCGGCGTAAAACGCTGGGCCGTTTGCCGTGGGCAGGGCTCTCTGTCGTGGGGTTCCTCGCACTGTACGGGCTGTCCAACTTGACGCCCTTCGGCCAGCGTGCCGAGAACCTCCTCCTCGACGGCACCTCGGACCAGACCCTGATCTTCGAGATGTATCAGACAGGACTCATCCCGGCCTTGAGTCTCGAGTACGAGACCTTGGCCGTCGGTCTCGGCGCGGCGGTGCTGATCGCCGCCTGGCGGCGACGCCGACGCGACTTGGCGACGGTGGTCGTCGCGACCCCGGTCGCCGTCTACTCGACCCGGATCTTCAAGGACGCCGCGCCGCGCCCCGATATCGTCGACGCCATCTCCGGGCTGACCGAGCGGAGCTATCCGAGCGGGCATTTCGCCGTCGCGGCCGCCGTGTCGATGGCGTTGCTGATCGTCGTGCCGCGGACGTGGCTCCGGTGGCTCGCTCCGATGCTGCTCATCTGGACCTCGGCGATCGGCGCCGCCGTCCTGACGCTGATGTGGCACCGGCCCAGTGACGTAGTAGGCGGCGCGTTGCTGGTGGCGGCGGTCTTCCTGCTGGTCGGCGCCGTGTTCTCGAAAACGTCCTGGGAACAGGAAAGGGCGTGGCGGCCGTCCGTGCCGGTCGTGGTGGTGGGTGTCGCGATCACCATCGCGAGTGCCTGGCGGGACCCGCACACCTGGACGGTTCCGTTCTCGGTGGTCACGACGCTGGTCGCGACCGCGTTCCTGGGGTACGTGGCCCAAAGATGTCGTGAGTGATTTGGGTCGTTAGAACGACCCAAATCACTCACGAGACCCACTACTTCCGCAGCAAGCTATACGCCGCGGACCCAATCAGCTCCAGCGAAACCTGCAGCCGCTCAAGCGAAACGTTGTCCTTGATGGTGTCTTCCGGCGTGTGATACGTCGGCTCCAGCAGAGCCGGGCCGCCCTCGCCGCGCCAGCTGAAGTTGCCCGACGCGATCCCGCGTTCGAAGAACGGCACGTGGTCGCTCGAACCACGCGCGACCGGGCCCTTGACCCGCGGGTCGTAGCCGAGCCGTTTGGCAGCGGCGTTCACGGCGGCGGTCGTGGCGTTGTCGGCGCCGTCGACCGAAAGCAGCCAGTAGGTGATCGCCGGGTCCCAGCTGGTGGCGACCATGTCGTTCTGGAAGCAACCCGCGATCCGCTTCGCTTCCGGGTCGGACAGGTTCGAAACGTAATGCCGCGAACCGATCAGCCCGTACTCTTCCGAACCCCACAACGCGAACCGCAGTGTCTTGTTCGTCGGCAGGTAGCGCAGGACACGTGCGAGTTCAAGACACAGCACGGTGCCGCTGCCGTCGTCGTTGGCGCCGGGGGAGCCGGGGACGCTGTCGTAGTGCGCGGTCACCATGACCACGCCGTCGTCCTTGCCGGGGAAGGTGGCCGGGCGTTCGGCGATGACGTTGCAGGACGTCAGGTTCTTGTGGTGGACGGCCGACGCCTTCACCTTGACCGGACCCTTGGCGAGCCGCTCGCGCAGCCGCTCCACCTGCACCTGCGCCAGGCCGAGCACCGGAACGGTGACCGGCGTGGCCAGTGTCGGGGAGAACGCGCCCAGCCTGCGGGCGGGATCGGCGCCGACCCGGCCGAGCAGCACGGCGACCGCTCCGCGCTGCGCGGCCGTCAGGTACGCGTCGGCCTTGTTCGTCACGGCCGCGATCAGCACGATCTTGCCGGTCAGGTCATCCGGAAGCGTGGTGCCGTCACCGGCGTCGACGACGACGGCCTCCCGCGTGACGTCCTGCGCGCCCTGCGGCGACGAGCCCGTCTGCCAGCTGTCGCGTCCGACCGACAGCCCGCCGAGGAACTTGTCGGCGATCGGGAACGGCTGCAGTGTGACCTGGTAACGCAGCTCGCGCAGGACCTTCGCGATGTAGTCCTTGGCACGCGACTCGCCTTCGGTGCCGGCGATCCGGGGGCCGATCTTGTCGCTGAGCACCCGCAGATGCTCCAGCGCCCGCCGCGACCGCACCCGGGCGATCACCGGGTAGTCGCCGAACTCCAGCGACGGCTTGAACTGCGCGCCCGGACGCTGCTGCGTTGCCGCGGCGGCGGTGCCGGGGTTCAGCCCGATCGTCGCCGCGCCCGCCAGTGCCACCGCGCCCGCGAGCACCTCACGCCTGCGCAGACCAGCCATGGAAAACCCCTCACTTCTCGGAAAACCTTAGTTCGAGTAGCCAATAGTCGCGAGGCGCCTGGAGCAACCTCCGATCGTCCCCTTTTTCCGTTTCAGCCCGCGGCCACCCGGCGGTAGGCCCGCGTGACGGCGACGACACCGCAGGCGGCGGCCGCGATCACCCCGCCGATCAGCAGCGCGGTCCCGAGGAAGGGGCCGAAGTCCCCGGGGTCGGCGAGCCGTCCCCAGAAGGAGCCTTCGAGCAACCCGCCGACCAGGATGAACAGCGGCGCGGCGATGCCGAGGAACAGGATCCAGCGGAACCGGGCCGCCAGCGCGAGTACGAGGATCCCGGTCACGCCGAGGATGAACGGGCCGGGCGGGATGTCCGGGAAGCCGGGCACACCCGAGACGATCTGGATGATCAGGCCGGCGACGCCGACGAACAGGAAGAACGCGTTGGCGACGAGAGAACGGTTCACGACTGGACTCCTCACTGGTTTTTGACCACTGAAGAGTCCCGCTCACGACCGCGGAGGGCGTCGGCCCGGAAGCGACAATCCCGCCTACGCGGCCCGGCGTAGGGATTTGCCGAGGATCAGGGTGAGTTCCGCCGAAATCGCGGTCACCAGTTCTTCGCCGAACACGCAGGATCGTGTATTCCCAGGGACGCCCGAACGTCCCGAGCCGGAAGTCCGGGGTCAGGTATCGCGCCCCGGCCACTGGAACCGGTCCGTGCTGGGCTCACCTGCGGAGATACGTGTCAGGTCTGCTACCACAGTGGTATCATCAGGCCATGGCTATGACCCTGAGGTTGGACGACGAGCAGGAGCGAGCCCTCGCCTTGCTGGCCGAGGCCGACGGCGTGAGCAAGCACGAAGCGACCGTTCGCGCCATCACCGAGGCCGCCGCACGTCGTGTCCGTGACGACCGTGTCCGGGTGCTGTCCAAGGACGGCCGGGAGCGCTACGCCGCTCTGCTCGACCGTCTCGCCCAGTGATCGCGTACCTGACTCTCGAAGATCTGCTGGCGCTCTCGGAGGATCTCGGCGTGCCCAAGATCCGCGACCTCGGGCTGCTCGACTCCGCCGCGCACCGGCCGCAGACCTCGTTGCTGGGGCGAGACGCGTATCCGACGCTGCACGAGAAGGCCGCGGTGCTGCTGGAGTCGCTGGCGCGTAACCACGCGCTTATCGACGGCAACAAACGTCTGGCCTGGATGGCCACGTTCGTCTTCTACGGGCTGAACGGTCACGACCTCGACGCGCCGGAAGACGACGCGTACGACCTGGTGATGGCGATGTCCGTCGGCTGGCTGACTTACGTCGGCGCCGCCGTGAAACTGGCGGTGTGGGCGAAGCCGCTCGGGTAACTTCGAACGGGTGAAGTCACTGGAAGCGGACATGTTCGCCCCCGGCTGCCCGTCAAATCTGACGCCGTTCCGGATCGGCGACAAATGGGCGGGTCTGGTCGTGCTCTGCCTGGAAGACGGGCCCCGTCGGTTCACCGAACTGCGGGTGCCGCTGAAAGGGATCACGGCGAAGGTGCTCACGGAGACCCTCAGGGCCCTTGAGCGCGACGGCATGATCACGCGGACGGCGTACGACGAGACACCACCACGGGTGGAGTACGAGCTCACCCCGCTCGGCCGGACGTTGTTCCAGCCGATCGAGGCATGCCGAGAGTGGGCGGCGAAGCACCTTCCGGAGCTCGTAGCCGCCCGTGAGACCTACACAAGCTAGGCGTGTCTAGCCGAGCAGGCCGAGCACGATGATCGTCAGCAGTGTGACGGCGGTGGCGAAGACGGTTACCCAGGCACGCTGGGTGGCGGTGATCGAGGCGTTGTTCACGGCGGTTCCCCTGGGGAGAGAAGCGACAGGTCCGCCGGGAACAGCGCGTTGATCAGGCTCCGCGTTACCGTCGCCGCGCCGGTGTGGCCAAGATCACTGGTCGTGCTGGTGATGCCGGTCGCGCGCGGTGTACCAGAGCACTCCGGCGGCGGCCGCCACCATCGCGCCGAATGCGGAGAAACCCACCACGATCGCCTGCGTCATCATTCGTCCTTTTCTCGTTGGTCGTACTGGTTGGACGTCCGAGAGCCGGAGACGTGGCGCGGTCGTATCGGAGGTCACACGGCGGCCAGCACCCCGTCGATCTGCGACGCGAGTGCGAAGTCCTTCTCCGTCAGCCCTCCGGCGGAGTGCGTGCTGAGCCGGAACGTCACCGTCCGCCAGCGGATGTCGATGTCCGGATGGTGGTCCGCCGCCTCCGCCAGTTCGGCCACCTTGTCCACCGCGTCGATGGCTTTCGGGAAGCTGGGCAGCTTCGCCGTCCGTTCGATGGTGACGCCGTCGCGCGTCCAGCCGGAGAGCTTCGTCACGGCCTCGTCGGCCTGCGTGTCGTTCAAGATTTCCGCCATGACTCCATGGTGGTACGCCGTCGGCTACGCTGCACGTTTGCCACGGGTCCCCCCTTGAAAACAGCAGGAGGCTAGATGAAACGCGCCCTCCGCACGCTCGTAGCGGCTGGCACGGTGGCCGCCCTCGTCGCGGGCTGCTCGCTCTCCGGGAACCCGGGGAACGACCCGCAGGCGCCGTCGACGGTCACGCTCGTGACGCACGACTCGTGGGTTGCCCCGCAGGAGGTCCTCGACGCCTTCGAACGGCAGTCCGGGATCAAGATCGCCGTCCTCAAGCAGGGCGACGCGGGTGCGCTGACCAACAAACTCGTGCTGACCAAGGCGAACCCGATCGGCGACGTCGCGTACGGCATCGACTCGACGTTCGCTTCCCGCGCGCTCACCGAGGGCGTCTTCGAGCAGTACACCAGCCCGGAGGCCGATCGCGGCCCCCAGCGCTACTCCGCCGACCCCGAGCACCGGCTTTCCGCCGTCGACCTCGGCGATGTCTGCGTCAACGTCGACTCCAAGTACTTCACGGACAAGGGTATCGCGGAGCCGAAGTCGTTCGCGGACCTCGCCGACGCCAAGTACAAGGATCTGATGGTCGCCGAGAGCCCCGCGACGTCGTCGCCGGGGCTGGCGTTCCTGCTCGGTACCGTCGCCCAGTTCGGCGAACAGGGCTGGCAGGCGTACTGGACGCAGCTGAAGGCCAACGGGCTCAAGACGGTCAGCGGCTGGGAAGAGGCCTACACCAAGGAATTCTCCGGTTCGTCGGGCAAGGGTCCCCGGCCGATCGTCGTTTCCTACGCGTCGTCGCCCGCCGCTGAGATCGGCGAAGACGGCAAGCCACGCACGAAGGCACTGCTGGACACCTGCTACCGCCAGGTCGAGTACGCGGGCGTGCTGGCAGGCGGCAAACAGGTCGAGAAGGCCCGCAAGGTCGTGGACTTCCTGCTGTCCCAGCAGTTCCAGGTGACCGTGGCCGGCAACATGTACGTCTACCCGGCCCGCCAGGGCGTCGAACTCCCGCCGGGCTGGGCGCAGGCCGCGCCGCTGCCGCAGCAGCCGAAGACGCTCGACGCGGCCAAGATCCAGGCCGGGCGTGAGCAGTGGATCGCCCAGTGGCGCACTCTCTTAGAGGGCTGAGCACTTCCAGGCTGACTCCCCGGGGCGCCGGGCTGGCCGCACTCGCCGTGCCGCCGCTCGGTTTCCTCGTGGTCTTCTTCGCCTGGCCGGTCGCGGCGATCGTCGCCCGCGGGTTCGGTGACGGCGGGGTCGGCACCGCGATCGGCGACCCGCTGACCTGGGAGCTGGCGGGGTTCACCGTCGCCAGTGCCGGGGCCTCGACGATCGTCGCGCTGCTCGCGGGCCTGCCGGTCGCCTTCCTGCTCGCGCGGGTGCGGCTTCCGGGTGTCACGCTGGTCCGGACGCTCGTGCTGGTGCCGTTCGTGCTGCCGACGGTCGTGGTCGGCCTGGCGTTCCGCGCGCTCTGGCCCGACGGCGGGCTGCTGCCGCTGGTGCTGGCCAACGCCTTCTTCAACGTCGCCGTCGTGGCGCGTACGGTTTCCGGGTTGTGGAGCCATCTCGACCCGCGCACCGTGGACGCGGCGCGGGCACTCGGCGCGTCGCCGTGGCGTGCCTTCCGCACGGTGACGCTGCCCGCGCTCGGCCCGGCGATCGCGTCGTCGGCGGCGGTCGTGTTCTTGTTCTGCGCCACCAGTTTCGGGGTCGTGCTGATCCTCGGCGGCGCGCACTACCGGACGCTGGAGACGGAGATCTACCTGCGCACGGTCGAACTGCTCGACCTCTCCGGCGCGGCCGCGTTGTCAATGGTGCAGTTCGCCGCCGTCGTCGCCGCGCTCGTGGTGGGCGCGCTGGCCAGGCGCCGCCGGGAGAACGCCGTCCGGCTGCGGTCGCGGAGTGAGACCGTGCGGCGACCTCGTGGCGGCGAATGGTGGGCCGTCGCGGCGGGGCTGGCGGTGATCGCGTTGCTGATGACGCCGATCGTGGCATTGCTCGTCGAGTCGGTGTCCACTTCGGATGGTTGGAGTTTCGCCGGGTACGCGGCGCTCGGTGGTCAGGGATCCCATGGGGCACTGCAGGTTTCGGGCTGGGACGCGGCGTCGATGTCCTTGCGGACGGCGTTCGACGCCACGATGCTCGCGATGATCGTCGGCGTGCTGGCCTCGGTCGTGCTGGTGGCGCTGCGGCGTACTCCCGGCAGGCTGGCGCGGGGGATGGGCGAGACGATGGACGCGGCGCTGATGCTGCCACTCGGCGTTTCCGCGGTGACCGTCGGTTTCGGTTATCTCATCACGCTCGACGCGCTCCCCGGTGACCTGCGGACGTCGCCGCTGCTGGTCCCGCTCGCGCAGGCCTTGGTGATCATCCCGCTGATCGTGCGGATGGTGCTGCCGGTACTGCGTTCGGTCGACGTCCGGCTGAGGCAGGCGGCCTCGACGCTCGGGGCGGGCCCCGGCCGGGTGTGGCGCGAGATCGACCTTCCGCTGACGGCGCGCTCGCTGGTCGCGGCGGCCGGTTTCGGTTACGTGGTCGCGCTCGGCGAGTTCGGCGCGACGAGCTTCCTGGCCAGGCCGGACGCGCCGACGTTGCCGGTCGCCGTCGCGACGCTGATCTCGCGGCCGGGTGAGCTCAACAACCAGATGGCTTACGCGGCCTGCGCGCTGCTCATGATCGTGACCGTGGCGGCGGTCGTGCTGATCGACCGGTTCGGCGCGGTCCGCGGGCAGAATTCGGTAGGGGAGTTCTAGTGTCGCTGTCGGTACGGGATCTGACCGTCCACTATGGAGCGTTCGCCGCCGTGCGGAATGCCCGGCTGGACATCGCCGACGGCGAGGTGCTGGCCCTGCTCGGCCCGTCCGGTTCGGGGAAGTCGACACTGCTGCGGGCCATCACCGGGCTGGAGCCGCTGACCTCGGGCACCGTGCGCTGGGACGGCGACGACCTCGCCGGTGTCCCGGTGCACCGGCGGGAATTCGGGCTGGTCTTCCAGGACGGGCAGCTGTTCCCGCACAAGGACGTCGCCTCGAATATCGCGTTCGGCCTGCGTATGCACGGAATCCCTCGCGCCGCGCACGCGGAGCGGGTCCGCGCGTTGCTGGAACTGGTCGGGCTCAAGGGCTACGAGCGACGGCGTGTCACGGAGTTGTCCGGCGGGCAGGCGCAACGGGTCGCGCTGGCCCGCGCGCTGGCGCCGGAACCCCGGCTGCTGCTGCTCGACGAACCACTGTCCGGTTTGGACGCCGGACTGCGGGAACAGCTGGCCATCGACCTCGCCGCGTTGCTGCGGCGCAGCAAGATCACCGCACTGCTGGTCACCCACGACCAGGAGGAGGCGTTCACCCTCGCCGACCGGGTCGCCGTACTCGACGACGGCGAGATCCGGCAGGAGGGCGCGGTGCGCCGTGTCTGGCGGCAGCCGGTGGACGAGGGGGTGGCGCGGTTCCTGGGTGTCACCACGTTCGTCGACGGCGAGGCGTCCGGTGGCACGGTGCGGACCGCGCTCGGCGACGTCACACTTCCCGACGTAGCCGATGGAACGGTGCGGCTGGGGTTGCGGCCGCACGGCGTACGCGTGGCTCCGGACGGGGTCGAGGGCGAGGTCACGGCGGTGGTGCACCGGCGGGAACACGTCCGGCTGGTGGTCGCGCTCGACGGAGATCTGTCCACTGTGGACGCCGTCGCGCCGGTCACCGCGGATCTGCGGCCCGGTGACACCGTCCGGCTGGTCCTGGATCCGGACGGCGTCGCCCCACTGCCGCGAGTAGTCGCCTAGAGCGTGTCGCTGGCACCGCACTCGCGTGCTTAAAGGCGGAACTCGCGTGCTTGAAGGCGCAACTCGCGTGCTTGAAGGCGCAACTCGCGTGCTTGAAGGGGGAACACTCGAGTTCGGCATCCAGTCACGTGTTCCGTTCCCAAGCACGCGAGTTACCCGCTCAAGCACGTGAGTTACGTGCTCAAGCACGCGAGTTACGGCTTTAAGCACGCGAGTTACGGGTTTGAGCCTGGCCGCGAACCCGGCGAGGGGTCAGCCGTCCCGGGTGGTCAGGCGTGCATAGGCGACCGAGAGACCGATGACGACGTAGCAGGCGGCGCGTAGCGCGCCCTCGCCGAGGAGCGCGGTGTCGATCGGGTCCATCAGCACCGAAGCCGGTGCCAGTGACCAGTCCTTGTTGAGCAGGAACGGATGCAGCCAGCTCACCGCGTCGAGGAAGCCAAGGATGGTGAACACGATCGTCCCGGCCAGCACCGACGCGACGACCAGCATCGGGTGTTCGGTGAACGACGAGATCGCGAGCGCGACCGCGCCGACCGCCCACAGCTGCAACGTCGCCCACAGCGCCACGATCAGGATCCGGCCCAGCGCGTCCCAGATGCTCAGCGTCGAGCCGCTGAGGGTGAACATCGAGTCGGCGCCGCTGATGATCAGCCCGGTGACGAACCCGGTGAACGTCATCGACAGCACCGCGATCACCGAGACCGTGGCGACGCCGAACGCCTTGATCGCCAGCAGCTTCCCCCGGCCGACCGGCGCGACCAGCCAGCCCCGCAACGTCCCGTGCGCGGCCTCGCCGGCGATCGCGTCCGCCCCGGCCATCGCCGAAGCGAGCGGGAGCAGCAGCGCCAGCGTCATGGTCAGCGCCGCGACCGGCAGGATGAAACCGTTGCTCATCGCGGAGGCGAGCAGCGCGCCGTCCCCGCCGCCGCGACTACCGTTCGCTTCCGAAGGGTCGACGAGCGTCAGCGCGACGCCGATGATCACCGGGATCAGCGCGAGCAGTCCCAGTACGGCCAGCGTGCGGGGACGCCGGAAGATCCAGCGCAGTTCTGCGCGGTACAGCCGGAGCAGGCCGACGCTGTCCTGGCCGGTTCGCACCGCGGATGCCGCGGGTGCCGCGGCAAGAGCGTGGGTCACGACTCCCCCTCACTGTCTACAGTGGACTCGGGCTGGGTCAGGCGGGCGAACAGGTCTTCCAGTCCGGTCCGGGCCCTTGCCGCCTCGTGCACGGCCACCCCGGCCGTCACCAGGTACCGCAGCACGTCGGGTGCCTCGGCGGCGGTGAGGTCCACACGGACGCCGTCCGGGGTGAGTCTGCTGCCGATCCTGTTCTCCCGCAACGTTTCCACCGCGAGTTCGCCGTCCGGCGTGCGGACGAGCAGTGCCGCGTTCCCCGACTCCAGCAGTTCCGCGAGCTCGCCCTGGGCGATCACGTTCCCCGACTGGAGTACCGCGACATGCGTGCAGGTCGCTTCGACCTCGGCCAGCAGATGCGATGACACCAGCACGGTGACGCCGTCGGCGTGCAGTTCCCCGATGATCCGGCGGATCTCCCTGGTACCGGCCGGATCGAGACCGTTGGTCGGCTCGTCGAGCACGACCATCCGCCGAGGCACGAGCAATGCGCTCGCGAGCCCCATCCGCTGCTTCATCCCGAGCGAATAGCCCTTGTAGCGCCGGTTCGCGGCGTCGCTCAGGCCGACTCGCTCAAGCGCCGAGTCGACCGCGCCGGGGATCCCGGCCGAAGCCAGCCTCGGTTCGGCCGCGGCCACCCGCAGCAGGTTGTCCCGTCCGGAAAGGAAAGGGTGGAAGCCCGGCCCTTCGACCAGCGCGCCGACGTCGGGCAGCGCGTGCGCCGCCTCGTCGGGCATCTTCTTGCCGAAGAGTTCGACCTCGCCCTCGGTGGGCCGCACGAGACCGAGCAGCATCCGGATGGTCGTCGTCTTGCCCGAACCGTTGGGGCCGAGCATCCCCAGCACGGCGCCGTCGGGAACGTCGAGATCGACGTGGTCCACGGCCACCGTGCGGCCGTAGACCTTGCGCAGGCCCCTGGTACGGGCCGCCATGGGTACCGCCGGAGCGGACGCCTCCTGAGAGACGTCCGCTCCGGCTTCGAACGTGGTGGTCACTTCGCGGCCAATGCCTCGAAGAGGACCTGCTCCGGCACCGCGCCGAGGGCGTAGCGGCCGTCGTCGGTCAGCACGCCGCTGCCGACCTTGGTGGTCACCAGCCAGCCGCTGCCCCACGCGCCGCTGACCGGCTTGGCGAACCGCGAAAGCAACGCCTTCGGGTCGACCTGGCGGCCTTCCTTGTCCTTGGCGGAGCCGGCCTTGGCCAGCGCGTCGGCCGGGATCTTGCCGGTGATGGCGGTGTCCCAGCCGTCGCCGACGATCTTGACGTCGGACTTCGCCTGCTCCGCGAGCTCACGGCTCTTCGGGTCGACCTCGGCGGCCTTCTCGGTCACCTTCGCGCCCTTCGGCGGGGTGAACTCGAAGTTCGACGCGGGCTGGTCCGCGAAGTTGATCTCGCTGAAGGAAACCTCGAACGCCGGCGAGGCGGTGCCGTTGGCCAGCACCGTCAGCCGCAGCGGCAGCCGCGTCTGCGAGTCGACGGCCACGCGGATCTCACGCAGCAGGGTCCGCTCGGCGGGCTTCGGCGTCAGCACCAGTTCATACGCCGAGCGGTTCGCCACCGAGGACGTCCCGTCGACGGCGATCGTGCTGCTCTCGCGCACCTTGCCGAGCAGTTCCGCGGCCGCGGTGGCCGGGTCGACGGTCTTGCCCTCGACCTTCCCCTTGTGCTCCTTGGCCAGCTCGGCGGGGATGGTGATCTTGGAGGCGGAGTTGTCCTTGGAGCTGTACTCCCAGACGGTTTCGCCGTTCTTGACGATGGTCTGCTGGCTGGAGCCCTCGGTGAGCGACACCTTGCTCTTGCCCGCACCGTCGGTGGAGACCTGCGCAGAGTCGATGTCGAGCGCGGACGCGCCGGGCAGCGTGCTGCCGATCGCCGGCAGGCCGAGGTCGTTGGTGACCTTGACCTTCCCGTCGAACGCGGACGGCTTGGCGTTGAGCGTCGACTGCACGAGCTCTTCGGCGCTGATCCGCGGCAAGACCGGCGCGTCACCCGCGGTGGCAGGCATCGCGACGACGGCGAGCCCGCCGACGCCCAGTGCCGTCCCCAGCACCGCCGCGGTGATGGCCTTCCTCTTCGGTTCCATGCTGTCTCTCCCTGTTTCCCCGAGCCGAGTGTGCCCGGGTCTTGGCGACAACGTTTCCCCGGAAACGCTGAGACACCACTCAGACTCCGCCGCCGGACCTGAGATGGCGCTGAGAGCTCGCGCGTGAGCTGGTGAAACCGTGAATGATGAGGACCGTGAAACCTCGAGTACTGGTGGTCGACGACGAGCCCGGCGTGCGCAAGGCGCTGCTGCGCGGCCTGCGCGCGGAGGACATGGACGTGGTCACGGCGGCCGACGGGCCCAGCGGCCTGCGGCTCGCGCAGACGGGTTCGTTCGACGTCGTCCTGCTCGACATCATGCTTCCGGGTCTTTCCGGCTACCGCGTGCTCGAACGGCTGCGTGCGCTCGGCGTCACCACGCCGGTGCTGATGATCTCCGCGAAGGACGGCGAGGTCGACCAGGCCGACGGTCTCGACCTCGGCGCCGACGGGTACCTCGTGAAGCCGTTCTCGTTCGTCGTGCTGGTCGCGCAGGTGCGCGCGGTACTGCGGCGGACGTCGCCGGACGCGATCCGCGGGCCGCTGCGGATCGGCGCGCTCGAAGTCGACCGGAGCCTGCGGCAGGTCCGCTACGACGGCGTCGAGGTGGCGTTCAGCCCGCGTGAGTTCGCGCTGCTGGAGGTACTGGCCGGCCGGGCGGGCACGGTGGTGACCAAGGACGAGCTGCTGCGTGCGGTCTGGGGTGACGAGCAGGCCGCCACCCGCAACGTCGTCGAGGTCTACGTCGGTTACGTGCGCCGCAAACTCGACGCGGCCGGCGCGGGCGCGCTGGTCAGGACCGTGCGCGGGCACGGCTATCTCGCTTCGGACGCGCAGCTCGACGAAGTGATCACCCCGGCGGGACAGGGGTGATCGGCTCCCCGTCTTGGTGGCGCCGCCGTTCGCTCCAGGTCCGGATCACCCTCCTCGCGGCCGCCGTCACACTGGGGTTCCTGCTCGGGCTGGCCGCGGTCGCCGGGGACAACCTTCAGTCGCTGCTCATCGATTCGGTCGACAAGGAACTCGGTGCCCAGCTGAGCACCGCGATCGGTGACGTCGCCGCGGGGCGCGCGCTGACGGCGTCGGCCGTCACCGTCCGGGTGCTCGACACCGGCGGCGGCCCGGTGGACGGCCTGCCGCCCGCGAAGCTCGGGCAGACGGACGTCCGTGCGCTGAAGGCCGGGGAGCCAATCACGACCGACGGTGAACACAGCTGGCGCTGGGCGGGGACCGTGGTCACCGCGCCCGACGGGCAGCAACGGCTGGTCGTCGCGGGCGCGGGTCTGGTCGGCTTCGCCGCCGCCGTGCACTCGGGTGGGCGCTGGCTGTTCGTGGTCGCTTCCGTCGGCGCGGTGGGTGCGGGGGTCGCGACCTGGCTGCTGGTGCGGTTCGCGCTGCGGCCGGTGGCGAGGATGCGTGGCTCGGTGCGTGCGCTCCCGCCGGGTGCCCGGCTGCCGCTGCCCGATTCCCATGACGAACTCCGCGCGCTGGCCGAGGAGTTCAACGCGTTGCTGGCGCGGCAGGAGGAGGCCGCCGAGCGGCTGCGGCGGTTCACCGGCGACGCCGCGCACGAACTGCGGTCGCCGGTCGCGTCGATCCGCGTGCAGGCCGAAGTCGCCGTCGCCAACCCGGATCCCGAACTCTCCCAGGAAACGCTGTCCGACGTCCTCGAAGAGGCGGAACGGCTTTCGGCGTTGCTCGACGGGCTGCTGGCGCTGGCGAGGTCGGACGCGGGGGAGGTGCCGCCCGCGGAGCCGGTCGAGCTGGTGAGCGAGGTGCGCGCGGCGGTCGCGCGGATGCCTGACGGCGCGCCGGAGATCCGGGTGAGCGGCACGGTCGGCACGGCGTGGGCGCTGGCCACGCACGCCGAGGTCGAGCTGGTGCTGAGCAATCTGCTGCGGAACGCCTGCCGGTACGCGCGCGGGGAGATCGTGGTGTCGGTGCTCGGGTCGCGGTCCACCGTGCGGGTGGTGGTCGACGACGACGGGCCGGGGATCGCGCCGGAGCACCGGGAGCGGGTTTTCGACCGGTTCTATCGCGTTTCCGATTCGCGGGCGCGGTCTTCCGGCGGTACCGGGCTGGGGCTGGCGATGGTCGCCGAGGCCGTCCGGCGCCGTGGTGGCCGGGTGCGGGTCGGCGAATCACCGGATGGCGGAGCGCGCTTCCAGATCGTCTGGCAGGCGGCGCGCCCTAGGGTGAGCGCGTGGTGATCGTGGGTGCCGCCATCGTGCGGAACGGACAGTTGCTGGCGCAGCAGCGGGCTTGGCCCGCCGACCACGCCGGGCAATGGGAACTGCCGGGCGGACGGGTCGAGGACGGCGAAGGCGACGAGGCCGCTTTGGCGCGGGAATGCCTGGAGGAACTCGACGTCGCGGTGACGGTCGGTGGCCGGGTCGGCGACGACGTCCCGCTGCCGGGTGGGAAGGTGCTGCGGATCTACGCCGCCTCGCTGGTCTCGGCAGGCGACGAGCCACGCGCGGTGGAACACAAGGACGTCCGGTGGATCACCGCCGCCGACCTCGACGACCTCGACTGGCTGCCCGCGGATCGGATCTTGCTGCCCGCCCTTCGCACCCTGCTCGGAGGTCCGTGAAGGACTCCTTCCCGACCCTCGAAGCAGGGACCCGGCAAAGTCGGGATCTTGAGGTCAGGTGGCTGTTGGTCGCTGCGTGAGGCTGCCGCTGAGGTTCATGTACTTGACACTCCCGGAACCTGGCACACCCCCCCAACCGTTGCAGGCACCAGCGATGCCAAGTCCGCACTACCAAGAACAACACTGACCAGCAGCTCCACGACTTTGCCGGGACTCCTTCCCGACCCTCGAAGCAGGGAAGGAGTCCTTCACGGACTTCGTCAGCCTGCCCCGATGAGGCGGAGGGCGGACTGGAGCCGGTGTTCGCCCCGCTCCGCGGCCCGGACGGCACCCGCCTTGCGGACCCGCTCCAACTCACCCGGGTCGGCCAGCAGTGCCAGCGCCCGCTCCCGTACCGGCCGCAGTTCCTCGATGAGTGCCTCGGCAACGGCCTCTTTCACCTGACCGTAGGAGTCGTACCGGTCGGCAAGGACCTCCGGTTTCTCCTGGACACACGCCGCGAGGATGTCCAGCAGGTTCGCCATCCCCGGCCGGGTTTCCGGCGCGTACGCGGGCTTCGAACCGCCGTCGGTCACCGCGCGTTTCACCTTCCGCCGGACCTGGTCGGCCTCGTCGAGGACGAAGACGACCCCGGCTTCTTCCCGCGTCGATTTCGACATCTTCCGCGTCGGCACGGCCAGGTCCATGATCCGCGCCCCGGCGGGCGGCAGTACCGCCTTCGGCATGGTGAACACGTCGCCGTAGGTGGAGTTGAACCGCTTCGCCAGCGTTCTCGCCAGTTCGACGTGCTGCCGCTGGTCCTCACCGACCGGGACCTCGCCCGCGCCCTGCAACAGGATGTCCGCCGCCATCAGCACCGGATAGGTCAGCAGGGACAGCCGGACACCGGCGCGGCCCTTCGACTTCTCCTTGAACTGGATCATCCTGGCGGCTTCGCCGTAGTTGCAGGTGCACTCCAGCACCCAGTTGAGCGCACCCAGCTCACGGGCGATGTCGGACTGCACGAACACGCGGTCCGGGTCGATCCCGGCCGCGATCAGCACGGCCAGCTGCTCGGACGCCATGGAACGCAGTTTCGCGGGGTTGTGCGACGTCGTCATGGCGTGCAGGTCGGAGACGAAGTAGAGGTCGTCCGGCCCGCCTTCGTCAGCCCAGCGCCGGATGGCCCCCAGGTGGTTCCCGACGTGGACGTGGCCGGACGGGGTGATCCCGGACAACCTGATCATCTGCCTTCTTCCTTCCGGATTCGGGCCGCCCCAGGTTCCGGGCACGAAAAAGGCCGCCCGGTGGGGCGGCCTGGGGATGCGCTGGTGGTGTCTCAGCGCACGACTGCGGGGCCGCCGGAGGGCGGCCACCACTGGGCTTTCTGCGTGCGCACCCGGTGATCGTACCTCCCCCGCCGGTGCCCTGTCTTCATCCCCGCGAGTAGTCCTCTAGTTGCGGTACACGCACACGCAACTACCGCGAGTAGTCCTCTGGTTGCGGTAGTTCGACGTCGAATGACCGCAACCCGAGGACTACTTGCGAAGGCGTATTTCACTCATTCCGGGCGCGGAGCGTCAACACTTCATATCGGCTGACGCAGTACGCCCGTCACATTGGCGATCCGGGTCTACCTTCAACCCATGTTTGTCGTACTGCTGAACTACATCGCACCCATCGAAGAAATCGACTATGTGCTCCCGGATCACGCCGACTGGCTGACCAAGCAGTATCAGCACGGGCATTTCCTCGCCTCCGGCAGGCGCAACCCGCGGGTCGGCGGCGTCATCATCACCAGGCCCATGGCCAGGGGAAAGCTGGACGCGCTCCTCGCGACCGACCCGTTCTGTGTCAAACATATGGCCAAGTACGAGGTGATCGAATTCTCGCCGACCCGGACCGCTCCGGAACTGCGGGCGGTCAACGAGGCGGTGGTGCACTGAACGGTACCGAACAGTGCGGCCTAAGCCGCTTTCGCGATCTTCGCTTTCGCCTTTTTCAGGGCGAGAACGGGACATTTTCCGCATCGTGACTTGGAGCGACAGCATTTCTTCTTGACCTTGCCGGACTTCATCCACTTGCGTACGAGCTTGTGTGGGTCGTCGGGTTTTTTCTTGCCCACTCGCGCTCCTCGTCGGACTTCGTCGGCGACGCCTCGCCTCGGCCAACACGTTAGGTGAGGCTAACCGATCTTGGGGCGTGGGGGTGCTCACAGTTCGGCTACAGGTATCCTGGTGTGGTCCGCGTATGGGCCAAAGTCGGCCAGGCGTGTCTCGAATGTGCGAGCGCGGGCACCACACCCGAACTTGAAACCTTTGGAGCCTTCGCGTGCCCGCAGCCAGCGCCACCGCAGTCGATGCCGGCCGCCATTCCGGCAAGACCCGGCCCGACCTGCGCAACGTCGCCATCGTCGCACACGTCGACCACGGCAAGACCACCCTCGTCGACGCCATGCTCCGGCAGTCCGGCGCCTTCGAGGAACGCGCCGAACTCGTCGACCGCGTGATGGACTCCGGAGAGCTCGAGCGGGAAAAGGGCATCACCATTCTCGCGAAGAACACCTCCATCCACCGCGAGACCGAGAACGGCCCGGTGACCATCAACGTCATCGACACCCCCGGCCACGCCGACTTCGGCGGCGAGGTCGAACGCGGCCTCGCCATGGTCGACGGCGTCGTCCTGCTGGTGGACGCCAGCGAGGGCCCGCTCCCGCAGACCCGCTTCGTGCTGCGCAAGACCCTCGAAGCAGGCCTGCCGGTGATCCTCGTGGTCAACAAGACCGACCGTCCCGACGCCCGGATCTCCGAGGTCGTCGAGGAGACCCACGACCTGCTGCTCGACCTGGCGGGTGACATCGAGGACGCCGACCTGGACGCGATCCTCGACCTGCCGGTCGTGTTCGCCTCCGCGCGTGCCGGCAAGGCGGGCCTCGAACAGCCCGCCGACGGCGCGGTGCCCGAGAGCGAGAACCTCGACCCGCTGTTCGAGACCCTGATGCGTCACGTGCCGCCGCCCTTCGCGGACCGTGAGGGCCCGCTGCGCGCGCTGGTCACCAACCTCGACGCGTCGAACTTCCTCGGCCGTATCGCGCTGATCCGCATCCACTCCGGCAACCTCCGCAAGGGCCAGACCGTGGCCTGGATGCGTGAGGACGGCACCATCCAGAACGTCCGGATCTCCGAACTGCTCGTCACCGAGGCGCTCACCCGCGTCCCGGCGACCGAGGCCAGCGCGGGCGAACTGGTCGCCATCGCCGGTATCCCCGAGATCACCATCGGCGACACCCTCGCCGACGTCGAAAACCCCGAGGCACTGCCCCGGATCGCCGTCGACGAGCCCGCCATCTCGATGACCATCGGGGTCAACACCTCGCCGCTGGCAGGCCGCAGCGGTGGCGACAAGGTCACCGCGCGGCTGGTCAAGGCCCGCCTGGACCAGGAACTGATCGGTAACGTCAGCATCAAGGTTTTGCCGACCGAGCGCCCCGACACCTGGGAAGTCCAGGGCCGTGGTGAGCTGGCGCTGGCGATCCTCGTCGAGCAGATGCGCCGTGAGGGCTTCGAGCTGACCGTCGGCAAGCCGCAGGTGGTCACCCGGATGATCGACGGCAAGCTGCACGAGCCGTTCGAGCGTCTGTCGATCGACTCCCCGGAGGAGCACCTCGGCGGCATCACGCAGCTCCTGGCCGCCCGCAAGGGCCGCATGGAGCATATGGGCGGGCACGGCTCGGGCCGTATCAAGCTCGACTACGTCCTCCCGGCGCGTGGCCTGATCGGCTTCCGCACCGACTTCCTCACCGAGACCCGCGGCACCGGTATCGCGAACCACGTGTTCGAGGGGTACTTCCCGTGGGCAGGCGAGATCCGCACCCGCCACTCCGGTTCCTTGGTCGCCGACCGCTCCGGCCCGATCACCGCGTACGCGATGATCCAGCTGGCCGACCGCGGCACCTTCTTCGTCGAGCCGGGTGCCGAGGTGTACGAGGGCATGGTCGTCGGCGAGAACCCGCGCGCGGAGGACCTCGACATCAACATCACCAAGGAGAAGAAGCTGACGAACATGCGTCAGTCCTCCGCCGACGTGATGGAGACGCTGGCCCGCCCGCGCAAGATGGGCCTGGAAGAGGCGCTGGAGTTCTGCTCCGTCGACGAATGCGTCGAGGTCGCCCCGGACGTCGTCCGTATCCGCAAGGTCACGCTGGACGTCAACCAGCGCGCCAAGGAGCGGAACAAGATGAAGAACCGGGGCTGACCCCAGCCGAACGCCCGAAGAGGCGCTTCCTCACGGTGAGTGAGGGGGCGCCTCTTCGGCGTTTCGAAGCCTTACGGGTTGACTCTCGGTAGTCATTCACGTTCTTAATGTGAGAGATCGGTTTTTCCGGCGCATTTCCCGTTCCTTTTTGGACGGTGTTCACAACGCCGGAACGGCTTCCCGTCGTGGCGAGAGGACGGCCGCGCAGACCGTGCCGAGAACGCCGACACAACTCAGCGCGAAACAAACGATCCGAAATGCGTCCGTATAGGACTCGCCGGAGAGCCGTCCGCCGGTAATCGAAGCGAGAACGGTACCGACAACCGCGATCGCGATCGTTTCCGTCGCCAATCGCGCGGTGGTGAACATTCCGGCGGCCGTTCCGGAATGTTCCGGGCTTACGGAACTGATTGCCAAACCGTCGAGCAAACCCATCGTCAAACCCGTCCCCGCACCGACCAGAACGAGCGGCGCGAGCAACGAGAGCACCCCGGCCGACGCGTTCATGGTCATCAGCAGAAACGCACCCGCCCCGCTCGTCGCCACCGCGCCCGCGACGAACCACGCCGTCGGCAGCCGCCGCGCCAGCGCGGCCCCCACGGTCGGGAACAGCACGGTCGGCGCGGTGAGCATCAGCAGCCACAGCCCGGCTTCCCCGGCGCCGAGCCCGACGACCTCGATCAGGTAGGACGGCAGGTAGACCAGCAGCGGCACCAGGATGGTCACCAGCGCACCCGCCGCGACGGCGAGCGAGGTGAAGCCGCGGTTGGCCAGCAGCCCGAGGTCGAACAGCGGATCCGCGCGCCGCCGCTCCACCACGGGGAAGGCCGCCGCGAGGACGACGGCCAGCACCAGGCCGCCGACGACGAGCGGATGCCCGAAGCCGAGTTCTCCCGCTTCGACCAGTCCGAAGATCAGCAGCATGATCGCGCCGGTGAAGAGCGCGGCACCCGGCAAGTCGATCCGGCGCCCGGCGGTACCGCGAACGGACGGCAGAAGCGGCGTCAGGGCCAGTACGACGGCGGCCACGGCGGCCGGGGCGCCGAAGACGGCCCGCCAGCCCAGCAGATCGACGAGCAGGCCGCCGATCGACGGTCCGAAGGCGAGCCCGATCCCGAGCACCGTCCCGACCAGACCGAACGCCCTCGTCCGCGCCGCGCCGTGGAAGGTCTCGGTGAGGATCGCCAGCCCGCCGGTCACCGCCGCCGCGGCCCCCGTCCCGGCGATCAGGCGGACGACGTCGAGTACGACGATGTTCCCGGCGACCGTGCTCGCGATCCCGCCGCCGACGAAAAGCGCCAGCCCGGCCACGTAGATCCGGCGTCTGCCCAGCACGTCGGCCAGAGAGCCCGCGAAGACCAGGAAACTCGCGAAGCAGGCGTTGTAGCCGTTGACGACCCACTGGGTGGCCGCGAGGCCCGCGTCCAGGTCGTTCGCGATGTCGGTCAGTGCGACCGACGCCCCCGTGATGGTCAGCGGGAAGGTGAACGTGGACATGAGCACGATCACGAGGACGAGCGCGCGGTTGGTCACCACGGCAAGCTAGCGGCCGGCTGCTTCGCGCGGCTAAACGTTTTCCCGGGCCTTGGACGGGAACCTCACCGGGCTTCCGCACGTCCACCGGATGGGGGACAGCGGCCGGTCGCGCGGCGACCGGGCCGATATGGGAATCTCGCAGCGGCGGTTCAGGTCATCGTGGCAGCATGGCGAGGGAAAAAACCGGGAGGAATCAGGCGTGCGGGTAGCGAACACAGCGGCGCCCATGCTGGCGTGCGCGGCCGTGCTCCTCGCAGCTTGCAGCAACACTCCACCGCCACCCGTGGTCAGCTCGTCGGCCTCGCCGGTGAGCACCTCGACCACGAAGACGCCTTCGCAGGTCGTCGTGGGTGTCGACGACGTTCTCGGCGGCTACAACCCGCACAACCTCGCCGACGCCTCACAGGTGACTTCGGCACTCTCGCAGCTTCTGCTCCCGTCGGTGTTCCGCCCGAAGGACGACGGCAGCGTCGAGCTCGACAAGAACCTCATGAAGTCGGCCGAGGTCATCTCACAGCAGCCGTTCACGGTCGCGTACACGATCCGGCCGGACGCCTCCTGGTCGGACAGCGCGCCGATCGCCGCCGAGGACTTCGCGTACCTGCGTGAGGCGATGCGCGACCAGCCAGGCGTCATCGGCGCCGCGGGCTACCGGCTGATCTCCGACATCCAGTCGCGTGAAGGCGGCAAACGGGTCGAGGTCACCTTCGGCAAGCCGTACCCGGGCTGGCAGACGCTGTTCGCGAACCTCCTGCCGGCACATCTGCTCAAGGACGCCCCGAGTGGCTGGCAGGGCGCGCTCGCGACCACCTTCCCGGCCGTCGCCGGGCCCTACTCGATCAAGAGCCTCGACACCGCGCGCGGAGAGGTCATCCTGGAGCGCAACGAACGCTACTGGGAGAAACCCTCCGCACTGGACCGGATCGTGCTCCGTGCGGGCGATCAGGACGGCACACTGGCCGCCCTGCGCAGTGGCAACGACCAGTTCGTGATGACCAGGACCGACGGCACCGGCCTCAAACGGCTCGGCGAACTGGGCTCGGCCGTGCGACTCCACACGGTCGCCAGGCCGACGGTCGCCCAGCTCCTCCTGCGGCCGGTCAGCTCGACGCTGTCGGACGCCAAGGTGCGCGAAGGCGTCACCGCGTTGATCGACCGCGGCAAGCTGATCACCGAGGCCGCGGAGGGCGGCCCGTCGGACAAGCTCCACGCCGACGCGCAGGCCCGCGTCCCGTCTGCCACCGGCTTCCAGCCGACGATCCCGGCACCCGGCCCGCCGTCCGCGGCCGATCCGGCCAAGGGCGAGGAACTGCTCAAATCCGCCGGGTACACCAAGGAAGCCGGGACCTGGCGCAAGAACGGCAAGAACCTTTCGCTGGTCGTCGCCTCGCCTGCCAAGCAGGAGCCCTACGCGACGATCGCCAAGGAGCTCACGGCGCAACTGGTGGCCGCGGGGATCGAGGTCAACGCGATCGCGCCGCAGCCGAGGGAGCTCTTCTCGACCCTCCTCGCCATGCCGGTGCTGAACGGCGTGCAGCAGACGACGCCGGAGGGCGCGGGCAACGTCGGCATCGACATCGCGGTGGTCGGCCAGGCCACCGGCGGCGCGGACGTCGCCTCGGTACTGGCGTCGGCCTTCGGCTGCCGCCCCGATCAGCTCACCGACAAGACCAAGGCCGTGGTGCCGTCGAACCCGCTGGGCTTCTGCGACCCGGCCCTGCAGCCGTCGATCGACGCCGCACTGACCGGCACCACCCCGGTGGCGGACGCGCTTTCGACCCTCGAACCGGAATTGTGGCGCCGGAATGTTGCCATTCCGTTGTTCCAGCTGGCCGATACCCTCGCCATCGGCTCTGGTATTTCCGGAGTAACCGCAGGTCCTCCTATGGTGGGCCCTTTCGGGTCCGCGGTGAACTGGACGCGGGGTCCGAAGTAGCCGATTCGGGTCCAAGTTCGACCCGGAGGCGTGACGTTTCCCGGCACGTTCGAGTGGCGGACTGATTCCTCCAGGTAACCAATGTATTTCTCGATGTCAGCCGCAAGTTACCCTTTGGTCACGATCGCCCCGGAAGTGGTGACTGTTCGTGCATTTCCTTTCTAGCGTGCACCCGCAGTGCGCCAAATGAGTGTTGCTTGGCGTGTCATAGGCTCCGGGCCATCTCACCGGAGCGGTGTGGGGTCCTGTTCCGATCTCAGGAACCCAGTGCTAGGAGGGCACACTTCATGAGGAAGTCCAAGGCAGTCTCCGCCTGGTCGCTGGTCGCGGCCTCCGCGCTTGTGCTGAGCGCATGCAGCGGTGGCGACAGCGGCAGTCCCGACCAGAACGGGTCGTCGACCGACATCAAGGCCATGGCGCTTGGCAAGGCGCAGAACGGCGAAAACTTCAAGCTCGCGGACACCCCGGGGTACGAAGGCACCGTCACGGTGGGCATCGACGACGGGTACTCGGGCTACAACAACGACACGCCCGACACCAACACGTCGTACAACACCTACATCCTGACGGCCGTGCTCGCCGGCGCCGATGTGCTCGACGGCAACAACAAGGTGCTGCTGAACAACGACGTGTTCGACTCCTGGGAGGTCACCTCCAAGGAGCCGCAGACGGTCGTTTACAAGATCAAGCCGAACGTCAAGTGGTCCGACGGCGAAGCGTTCGACTGCGATGACATGTACCTGTCGTGGCTGTCGCACAACGGTGGCGCCAAGGGCCCAGACGGCAAGCAAGCCTTCCTCGCCGCTTCGACGACCGGCTACCAGCTGATCAACTCGGCGGTCTGCAAGGACGACCTGACCTTCGAGACCAAGTACACCGAGCCGTACCTGGACTACAAGGGTCTGTTCAACTCGACCGCGATCATGCCGGCGCACATCGTCGAGAAGAACGCGAACATCCCCGACATCACGAAGCTGACCCTCACCGGTGACCCGGCCCAGATCAAGGCGGCCGGCGACTTCTGGACGAACAAGTTCAAGCAGTTCGACCCGGCCCTGATGCCGGCTTCGGGCCCGTACAAGATCGAAGCGTTCGACGCCAACCAGAAGGCCGTCACGCTCGTGAAGAACCCGAAGTGGATCGGTGGCAAGGGTGGCCCCTCCAAGATCGTCGTGAAGGCGATGGAGGACACCAAGGCCATGGCGACCGCGCTGCAGAACGGTGAGATCGACGTCGCCGCTTCGACCCAGCCCGACGCCACCGCCGCCGGCACCCTGAAGGGCCTCTCCGCCCAGGGCGTCACCTACGGTTCGGCTTCGCAGCTGACGTTCGAGCACATCGACCTCAACTACAAGCGCATGTTCAAGGACAAGGCGCTGCGCAAGGCGTTCTTCGAGGTCGTCAACCGCTCGGAGATCACCGACAAGCTGCTCAAGGAAGTCCAGGCGGACGCCACGCCGCTGAACAGCATCGTGTTCTTCCCGGGTGAGCCCGGCTTCAAGGACCAGTACAGCAGCAAGGCCGGTCTCGGCGCCGAGGCCGCGGCCAAGACGCTGACCGAAGCCGGTTGGGCCAAGGGCCCGGACGGCATCTTCGCCAAGGGCGGCCAGCGCGCGTCGTTCAAGATCTCGCACAACCAGAACACCCGCCGCCAGCAGACCGTCGAGATCATCATCTCGCAGGCCAAGGCAGCCGGTCTTGAGATCACGGACGACCAGGACGCCAACTTCCTGAAGGGTGGCCGTCTCGCGGCCAGCGACTACGACGCCGCGCTCTTCGGCTGGTCCTCCGCTCCGTTCAAGGCCGAGCAGAAGTCGATCTACATCACCCGTGTCGACGACAGCAGCCAGAACTACCAGGGGCTGTCCAACCCGACGATCGACTCCTCCTTCGAGGCGGCCGTGAAGGCCACCGACGAGGCTGTCCAGCTGGAGAGCTACCAGAAGGCCGACGCGGCGCTCGCGGACGAGTACGCGACCCTGCCGCTGTTCCAGACCCCGTCCATGTGGGCGTTCAAGGGCATCGACCGCACTTACATGCAGTCGTACAACGGTGTCCTGTGGAACGCCGGTGAGTGGGAGAAGAAGTAGGGCTCAGCCCCACTTTTTCACCTCTCGCTTAAGCGATCCTGGTGGTAGGGGGGCCCGGCCACAAGCCGGGCCCCCGTACCCGCCGGAAGTAGCTGTTGACCGTAGGGTTACCGCCACTACGGTGGACAACCGGGCAGCGGTCCAGCACTTCGGCGGCCAGGCCCGGATGAGGAGCAGTTCGTTGAACCTGGTGATCTACATTCTTCGCCGTCTGGCGATATCGATTCCCGTCCTGCTGGTCGGGACTTTCCTGTGTTTCATCATGGTCGCCGGCACCGGCGACCCGCTGGCCGAGCTGAAGAGCAACCCGGCCATGAACCCGCAGGTACTGGCGGAGACGGCGTCGCGGCTCGGGCTCGACCAGGGCATCATTCCCCGGTACTTCTCGTGGCTCGGCAACTTCGTCACCGGCGACTGGGGCGTTTCCATCGCGCAGGGCAACGCGCAGGCCCCGGTGTTCCCGAAGGTCATGGCCGCGTTCGAGGTCACCCTGAAACTCGTGGTCGGCGCCGAGATCCTCGCGCTGATCCTCGGCGTGCTCGTCGGTGTGGTCGCGGCGGTCAAGCAGTACTCGATCCTCGACTACGTCGCCACCACGCTGGCGTTCCTGCTGTTCTCGATGCCGATCTTCTGTGTCGCCATCGTGCTCAAGCGGTACGCGATCGAGTTCAACGGCTGGGTGCGCGACCTGGGATTGTCCGATGTGCTCGGTAATCCCTGGATTCGCACCACGAGTCCGGAATCACTGAATCTGGACGGGCCGGGCGGCTTCCTGGCTAGTTATATCGGTGCGTACCTGCTGCCGACGCTGTCCATCATGGCGATCAGCTTCGCCGCGTACAGCCGGTTCCAGCGCGCTTCGATGCTGGAGACGCTGAACGCCGACTACGTGCGGACCGCGCGGGCCAAGGGCCTCGGCAACGGCCGGGTCATCTTCCGGCACGCGTTCCGGAACGCGCTCATCCCGGTGACCACGCTGTTCTCCGTCAACTTCGGTGCCGTGCTCTCGGGCGCGATCATCACCGAGACGGTGTTCAACTGGAACGGCATGGGCAAGCTGCTCGTAGAAGCCGTCATCAAGAGCGATACGCAGGTGATGATGGGCTGGCTGGTGCTCATCGCCAGCAGCATCATCATCGCCAACCTGATCGCCGACCTGATGTACGGCATCCTGGACCCGAGGATTCGCGTTGGCTGACTTGAACTCCCTCATCGAGGCGGACGACTCCGCGGCCGCCGCCGAAGGCAAACTTCCCCCGGAAGCGATGCCCGAGCCCCGGAGCCAGGGCAAACTGGTCCTGCGTAAGTTCCTCCGGCACAAGCTCGCCATGATCTGCACGGCAGTGCTGCTGCTCCTCGTGCTGACCGTGCTGATCATGCCGATCTTCTGGCCGTACAGCTACGAAGACAGCTCCTTCCCGTCTTTCGCCAAGCCCAGCGGGGATTACCCGCTCGGGACGACGCAGGTCGGCAAGGAGATGGTGTCGCAGATCCTGCGCGGCACCCAGTACTCGCTGCTGATCGCGCTCGTCGTGTCGATCCTCGCCACCACCATCGGCACCATTTTCGGTGCCATGGCCGGCTACCTGCGCGGCTTCACCGACTCCGCGATCTCACGCGTGACGGACCTGTTCCTGATCGTCCCGCAGATCGCCGCCGCCGCCATCCTGGCGAAGGTGGCCGGTGGCGGCAGCTGGTACATCGTCGCGATGGTGCTGGCGGCCTTCGGCTGGATGCCGATCGCCCGTATCGCCAGGGCCGAAGCGATGTCGCTGTCCCAGCGGGAATTCGTGGACGCCGCTCGCGCGTCCGGCGCCGGGACCTTCCACATCGTGTTCAAGCACCTGGTGCCGAACATGGTCGGCCTGATCACGGTGAACGCGACCCTCGCGGTCGCGCAGGCCGTGCTGATCGAGGCGGCGCTGTCCTTCATCGGACTGGGGGTGCAGCTGCCGGACACCTCACTCGGCCGCGTCATCCTCGAGAACTACGCGCAGCTGCAGAACCGGCCGGCGTTGTTCTTCGGCCCGTTCATCGTGCTGGTGCTGATCTCACTGACGATCAACTTCATCGGTGACGGCCTGCGGGACGCTTTCGACCCGCGGCAGCGCCGGATGAAGGCGTAACACCCTCTTTAGCGCGTGAAGGCCCCCTTCCCTCGGCTCAGCCGAGGGAAGGGGGCCGTCACGCGCTTTTGTGCGGAAAGCTTAATTGCTTGACGGAGTG
>NZ_JBFBBY010000099.1:0-30880 GCF_040682875.1 Amycolatopsis sp. NPDC051071
GGGGTCTTTTTTTGGCTAAACCGCCGCGCCGCTAGTGGGTGTTTTGTCTTGTTGTTGGTTTTGTTGCACGCGCAAGGACCGCAACCAGAGGACTACTCGCGAGGGAGATCAGCCGCGGCCCTTGTCGTAGTGCCGCTTCGCCCGCGCCCGGTTCCCGCAGTCGGACGAACTGCACCACCGCCGCGACCGGTTGCGCGTGTGGTCGGTGAAGATCCAGCCGCAGCCCGGCCCCTCGCACTCCCGGATCCGGGCGAGTTCCCCGGATCGCAACAGGTCTTCGGTCGCCAGCGCGAGGAAATGCGGCAGCGCGGCGTCGTTCTCCAGCGGAACCGTCCACCGCAGCGGCAAGGACGGCGCGAGCCCGGCGTGCCGGTAGGCGGCGACCAGCGGTTTCCGCAGGGCCGCGACGTCCGGGGGATCGGACACGAGCACCCGGTAGAGCGTCTCGCGGAACGCCTTCACCGTTTCCAGGACGGCCTCGGAGATCTCCAGCCGCTCCGGGCCCGCGCCGACCAGGACGACCCACTCGGACAGTCGTACCGGGGCGGACAGCCGGTCCTCTCGCCGGACCGGATCGCGGCGCCAGGAAACGGTGTTGACCAGGTCCAACGGCAGGCTTCCGCCGATGCTGTCGTAACCGTCCCAGTGATCGCTCACGAATCCTCCTAATGGTCAAACTCAGTTTAGCTTGTTAGGGTCGAGCCATGACAACGCTCCGGCGGCAGTATTTGGCCGGCGCCCGTGTCGGGCTCGGACTGGGCGTCGCGACCTTCGTTCTCGGTGTCACCTTCGGCGCCTACAGCCAGACCTTGGCCTGGGGGATCGTGGCCCCGATCGTCGCGTCGATCGTCGTGTTCTCCGGTTCGGCCCAGTTCGCGATGGCCACCGCGCTGGCGGGCGGCGGCAACCTCGCCGTCGCGGTCGGCGCGGCCGCCCTGATCAACGCCCGGTTCCTGCCGATGGGGGTCTCCGTCGCCGGGGATCTGCGTGGCGGGCGCCTGCGCCGCGCGTGGGAGGGACAGGCCGTCGTCGACGGCTCCTGGGTGGCCTCCCACCTCGGCGGCGGGCGTTACGACCGCGAAAAGATGATCGGCTGCACGCTCGTCCAGTTACCCGCCTGGGTCCTGGGCACCGTGCTCGGCGTCGTGGCGGCCCCATCACCGGACATCGTCGCGCGCTTCGGACTCGACGTCGTGTTCCCCGGTTTCTTCCTGGTCCTGCTCATCGACGAGCTGCGCCGTTCGCGTGAAGCCGTTTGGACGGCCGCGCTCGCCGCCTGCCTTGCCGGGATCCTGGTGCTGTTCGTCCCAGTGGGCCTCGCGCTGATCGGCGCTTCGGCCGCCGCGGTGCTGGGACTGGCGGTGCGGCGATGACACTCTGGTTCGCCATCGGCGCCGTCGCGCTGATCAGCATCGGGTTCAAGGCCGCGGGCCCGGCCCTGCTCGGCGACCGGGAACTGCCGCCACGGCCGGCCGCGGTGATCGCCCTGCTCGCGCCCGCGCTGCTGGCCGGTCTCGTGCTCGCCGACGTCACCGGCCCGGCCTGGACCGGGGTGGACTGGACGCTGTGCGCCGGATTGGCGGCGATCACGGTGACCTACCTGCTGCGTGTCCCGGTGCTCGCCGCGATCCTGTGCGGGGTCGTCGTCACGGCCGCCCTGCGGTTCCTGCTCTAGGGCCCTCGCTAGCTCCAGAACGGGCCGGAAAGCCCGGCCTGGTTGAAGTACGCGGCCGCGGCCGCCGGGTCCCGGCGCTGGTAACCGTGCTCGAGCCTGCCCGCGTACCAGCCGGCCGCGAGCCGCCACAGTGTCGCCAGATCCAGGACGTAACCCTTGTCCTGTCCCGTTTCCGTCAGCCATCCGTCCACACAGGACTCGCCGCAGAACAGGCGCTGGTTGCCGCAGGTGTGCACGACGTCGTCCCACATCCGCGCCGCCGGGACCAGGAAATGCGCGACCAGTTCACCCTTCGGTGGTGTCCGGTCGTTCACCATCAATGCTTGCGGTTCGCCGCAGCCCCGGCAGCGGGTGGACACCAGCACCTCGGGTTCGGCCTTCACCACATGCGGGATCGCGAACGCGTCCCACGCGCAGCCGCCCCACCAGAGCGTCCGCTCGCCCATCACCGAGAACCCCAGCGGGATCGCCGCGAACGGATGGGCCATCGCGACGTGCTCGCGGGCGTCGAGCACCAGATGCCGCTGCTCGGCGAGCCGGTGCAAAGCCTGTTTGGCCACCGCGAGCGACCCGTGGGCGGCGTCGGCCAGTTCCGGCGCGGTCGGCGGCCTCCCGTGGTCGGCGAAGGCGCGGTAGACCGCGACGCGGACGTCTTCGTCCCAGCTGGTGTCATTCTCGGCGCTCATGGCGGCTCCCCGTAGTCGTCTGACGAGTCTCCCCAGGCCGGCGCGGCTCGGCAACCGCTCGTGGGTGACTGAAGGCGCCTGTTCATTGACTGAGAGGGGCCTCCCAACCGGCGGACATTCCCCCTTAACATGGCGGTATGACGTCGGTGGTCGAGCGGTTGCAGGGTGATGGACCCGTGTTCTCCATCGAGTTCTTCCCGCCTCGTGACACGGCGGACGAGGCCGTGCTGTGGAAGTCGATCCGGGAACTCGAGCCACTGGACCCGGCGTACATGTCGATCACCTACGGCGCGGGCGGGTCCAGCCGTGACGGCACGATCCGCAGCATCGCCCGCGTCGCCACCGAGACCACGCTGGTCCCGATGGCGCATCTCACCGCTGTGAACCACTCGGTCGCGGAGCTGCGCAACGTCATCGGCTGGTACGCCGCCGTCGGCGTCCGGAACATCCTCGCGCTGCGCGGCGACCCGCAGGGCGACGTCTACGGCGACTGGGTCCCGCATCCGGACGGGCTCAACTACGCCGAGGAACTCGTCGAGCTGGTGCGCTCGCTCGGCGACTTCTGCGTCGGCGTCTCGGCCTTCCCGTACGGCCACCCGAGGTCGGCGAACCTCGAAGCCGACACCGAGTACCTCGTGCGCAAACTGCGCGCGGGTGCGGACTTCGCCATCGCGCAGCTGTTCTTCGAGCCCGAAGACTTCCTCCGCCTGCGGGATCGGGTCGCGGCCACCGGCTGCGAGGCGCTGGTCATCCCCGGCATCATGCCGCTGACCACGCTGAGGACCCTGCACACGTCGATCAAGCTGTCCGGCGCGCCCGCACCGAGCCGGCTGCTGGACCGGCTCGAACCGCTGGCCGACGACCCCAAGGCGTTCCGCGCGGCCGGTATCGACGCGGTGACCGAACTCTGCGAGCGGCTCATCGCCGAAGGCGTGCCCGACCTGCACTTCTACACGTTCAACCGGTCCAAGGCCACCCGCGAGGTGGTCAGCAGGCTCGGGCTGGTCCCCGCCCGCGCGTAACTCCGTACCGAAGTCGCCCGCTGTCCCGGTAGCGTGCTGGTCATGGCTTCAACTGCGCACGGTGTGCATCAGATCTGTGACCGGTACGTCGACGAGATCGCGGCGGCGGACCCGGTCGAGGCGACGATGCTCGGCGTCACCGGATACGACGATCAGCTGACCGACTACTCGCCCGCCGGCCACGCGGCGCGGGCCGCCATCGCCACCCGCGCCCTGGCCGACATCGAGGCGGCCGAACCCGCCGACGACGCCGAGCGCGCGGCCAAGGCGGTGTTCACCGAGCGGATCGGGCTGACGCTGGAGATCCACGAGGCCGGTCTCGACCTCGCCGTGCTGAACGTGATCGACGGCCCCGCGCAGAACCTGCGGATGGTCTTCGACCTCATGCCGACCGACACCGAATCGGACTGGGCGAACATCGGCGCCCGGATGGCGAAGGTCCCCGCCGCGCTGGACCAGCTCCGCGCGTCGCTGCTCGCGGCCGCCGACGCGGGCCACGTCGCGGCACTGCGTCAGGTCAGCAAGGTCGCCGAACAGGCCGAGACCTGGGCCGGGCTCAAAGAGGACACCGGGTTCTTCAGCACGCTGGTCTCGGGTGCGAAGAACGTCGACAAGAAGCTTCGCGCCGAACTCGACCAGGCCGCCCACGCCGCGCAGGAGGCCTACGCGGAGTTCGCCGGTTTCCTCCGCGCCGAACTCGCCCCGCTGGCGCCGGTCAAGGACGCCGTCGGCGCCGAGGTCTACAAACTGTGGTCCCGTGTCTTCACCGGCGCCACCCTCGACCTGGACGAGGCCTACACCTGGGGCTGGGCCGAGTTCTCCCGTATCGAAGCGGAAATGCGCGAGGTCGCCGGCCGGATCAAACCCGGCGCCACCCTTGCCGAGGCGGCCGCCGTCCTCGACGCCGACCCGAAGTACGTCGTCCGCGGCCGGTCGGAATTCCAGGCCTGGATGCAGAATCTCTCCGACAACGCGCTGAAGTCGTTGCGAGGCAAGCACTTCGACATCTCCGACCGGGTGATGGAGCTGGAGTGCAAGATCGCCCCGCCCGGCGGGACCGTCGGCGCGTACTACACCGGCCCCAGCGAGGACTTCTCGCGGCCCGGCCGCATGTGGTGGTCCCTGCCGCAGGGCAAGGACGAGTTCATCACCTGGCGCGAGGTAAGCACCGTCTACCACGAGGGCGCGCCCGGCCACCACCTGCAGATCGCGACCGCCGTCGACCAGTCCGAGTCGCTCAACAAGTACCAGCGGCTGCTGGCGTTCACCTCCGGGCACGCCGAAGGCTGGGCGCTGTACTCCGAGCGGCTCATGGAGGACCTCGGCTTCCTTGCCGACGACGGTGAACTCCTCGGCATGCTGTCCGAGCAGCTGTTCCGTGCCGCGCGGGTGATCGTCGACATCGGCATGCACCTGGAACTGGAGATCCCGGCAGGTACCGGATTTCACGAGGGCGAACGGTGGACGCCCGACCTCGGCCTGGAGTTCATGCTGACCAGGACCATCACCGACCCGGCCCACGTGCACGACGAGATCGACCGCTACCTTGGCTGGCCCGGCCAGGCACCGTCGTACAAACTCGGCGAACGCCTCTGGCTCGCCGCGCGCGACGACGCCCGTGCCCGGCAGGGCGACGCCTTCGACATCAAGCAGTTCCACACGCGGGCGCTGGCGCTCGGCGGGATGGGACTGGACACGCTGCGGGAGATGCTGGCCGCGTTGGATTGAGCCGCTTTCGGGCCCAGGACGTTCCCGCTCGTTGGCCGCGGGTAAGTACGTGAAGGCCCCCTTGCTTGCGCCTAGCGCGGGGAAGGGGGCCTTCCTGTACTTGCCCTGCACTTGGGGAGCGTCCTGCCCCGCCGCGCGTGTCATGAGGGGTCCCCATCGGACATTTTTCGTCCTATGGGGACCCCTCATGACACTGGGCTTACGACACTGGGCTCATGACACTGGGCTCAGGACACCCGGCGCGCACGGTTCGCGGTCCGAGACCCGGTCCGGTGCCGCAATTCACGTGCGGCACCCGCCTGACGCTTGCTACGTTCGCTCTCGTGCACCGGATCTTTCTCGTCACCCCACCTCCCGCCTCCTGAGCGGGGTGTGTGCGGGCCGTACGGCGTTTCAGCCGTCCGGCCGGTCCGTGATGCGCTGAAAACACCCCGCGTCGTCGCCGTCCACTGACACGACAAAGACGCAGGAGCGTTACCCATGTCCGTTGCCGTACCCACGCGCGCCCGATCCTCGGCCGCGCTCGTGCTCGCCGGAGTCCTCTGGGGGACCGGCGGTCTCGCCGGTTCCCTGCTCGCGTCCCGCGCGGGGCTGCATCCACTGAGCGTCGCCGCCTACAGGCTGCTCATCGGCGGCGTCATCGCCACCGGCTATCTCTGGCTCACCGGAGGCCTTCGAGGCCTTCCCCGCACCTCCGCGGCCCGGCGACGGCTACTGGTCGTCGGCGGGTTGTTCGCTTTGTTCCAGACCAGCTACTTCGCCGCGGTCTCGCTGAGTTCGGTGAGCGTCGCGACCATGACCACCATCGGCAGCGCACCCGTGCTGCTCGCCGTCGTGACCGTCGTCAAAACGCGCAGCCTGCCCGGGACCTGGACGCTGGTGTCCCTCGCGGGCTCTCTCGTCGGGCTCGCGCTGTTGCAATGGACGCCGGGGGAGGACGTCAACGCGGCAGGAGTCCTCTTCGCTCTTCTCGCCGCGGCCGGGTTCGCCGCGCTGACACTGGTCAATGCGACCCGCATCGACGGGCTGGATCCCTTGTCCACCACGGCTTTCGGCTGCCTGATCGGCGGAGCCGTGCTCACGCCCGCGGCGTTGTGGTTTGGAATGGCCGTGCCGCTGCAAGCCGACGTGCTCGCACTCGTCGTCTACTTCGGCGTCGTGCCCACGGCGCTGGCCTACGCGGCGTACTTTCGCGGTCTCGAAAGCGCGCATCCCGTGCTGGCCGCGTTGTCCGCGCTGCTCGAACCGCTGACCGCCGCGCTGCTGTCCATGGTGGTACTCGGTGAACGGCTCGGTGCCGTCGGCTGGTGCGGCGCGGCGGTGCTCATCGCCGCGCTCGCCGTCGCCTACTCCAGGCCTGTGACCTAGAGCGGCAGCGTCCGGCCGAGGATCGCGAACGCCCGGGGATCCCCGGCGAAGTGGTAGTCCCGCAGCACATCGACGAATCCGACGCGCCGGTACAGGTTCCAGGCCCGGCTGGTGCCTTCCGGCGTGGAAAGGAGGACGTGGGCGTTGGGCACGCCGTCGAGCAGGCGTCGCAGGAGGTCCTCGCCGATCCGCTTTCCCTGGCTTTCGGGGCTGACGTGGATCTCGGTGAGCTCGAAGTAGTCGGACATCCAGTACTCGGCGGCGGCCTGGCCCTCGCGGCGGGTCAGGCCGTGCCGGACCTGCTCGTGCCACCACTGGCCGCCGCGGCCTTTGTAGCCGTACGCGAGTCCGAGCAGGACACCGTCCGCGTCGAGCGCGGCCATACAGCGCCAGCCCTCGCGGAGCGCGTGCGTGAGCCACATCGGCGCGCGTTGTTCCGCCGTGCCTTCGGGATAGCGCATGGCGTTGACGTAGATGGTCAGCGCCTCGGGGAGCCGGGCGCGGAACTCGTCCGCGGACAGCTGGACGTAGCGGGTGCATTCCGAGGACATCGCGGTCACGGGCGTCCATCCTGCCCGTCGCCCGCGACGTTCGCGGGAGTGCCCCCGGTCAGCTCGACCAGGCGATCGAACGTCGTGGGGAACACCGACTTCGGATGTCCGGCGGCGGCCCAGACGACGTCGTGGGCACGCAACGCGGTGTCGACGAGCGTGGTCAACGCCTTCGGATGACCGACCGGCGCGACCCCGCCGATCGGCTGGCCGGTGTGCTCGCGGACGAAATCCGCGTCCGCCTTGCCGATCTCCTCGAACCCGGTCAGCGACGCGAGGAGCCCGGTGTCGGCGCGGTGCGCGCCGGAGGTCAGCGCGAGCAGGGCGGTTTCCGTGCCGTCGGCGCGGCCGCGGAAGACGAGGCTGTTCGCGATCGCGCCGACCTCGACGCCGAGTGCTTCGGCGGCCTGCGCGGCCGTGCGGACTTCGGCGGGGAGGAGCCGGATCCCGTCGGCGGCTGCCTGCTGACCCGCCTCGGCGAGCGCGGCCGCGACCTTGGCGACCGAGGGATGGCCGGAGTGGTCGATGGTGCTCATGAGCCTATGAGATCACGTGACCGATCCGGTGTCCCGCACCACATGCGGCGATCACCCGGCTACGGGTCGAGGCTGCCGGGGTTGAAGAAAGGGGCACTTCAGGGTTACATTGGTCTTGTTCGAACAGACGTTCGACATTCGGTGAGCGCGCACCGGTAGGTGCCCGGAGCGGGGGCGGGGGAAGCGCCTCGGCCCCGGGCACCGGCCGGCGCTCACGTACAGGAGGAGGGTCGTCATGTCCGTTTCGGTCGTGTCCCCCGACGAAGCCAGGAGGCCGGGGGGCGCCGCGCAGCCCGCCCTGCCCATGTCGTTGCGCCCGCCGGCACCACCCGCGGCGGTCTCCTTGTACGCACAGGCTCGGCGAGGCCTCGGCGAGGCGGAACGGGAGACCGATCCCGCGGAGCGGTTCATCGGGGCGTATCTCGCCGCGTTGCGGGCCGCGGCGGCGGTGCTGGAGGCCCGGGGTCGTCCGCACCGGGGCCGGGCCAGGCCGGCGAGCGGCTGGGTGCTGCTCGAATCCGTCGCGCCGGAATTGAAGGAGTGGGCGGTGTTCTTCGCGGCCAACTCCGCGACTCGGGCCGCCGCGCAGGCCGGGATCACCGGCAAGGTCACCGTCGAAATGGCGGACGAGCTGGCACAGGCGGCCTCGGTGTTCCTGGAACTGGTGCGCCGGTTGGTACACGGGCTGCCGATGGGTGGCGGGGCATATGTGGCCTAGGGCGTGTCTGGCAAATCTCGTTCGCGGTCTTCGCGCTCAGGTGGTTCCTGGCGGCGCGGGCCCTTCGACCGAGTACGTCCAGTACGAGGCCGAACCGCCCACACCACCAGGAACCACCTGGATCACGAAGCCCATCGAACAGAGCTACAGGACACGGCTTAGCCGCGGAGAGGGGGTGCCCGATGGCCGGGCAGGCCATGATCGACCAGGGCAGGTTCCTGGAGGTGATCGGCGTCGAAACCGAGCTAATGGCTCAGGTGGCGCATACCGCGTCCGCGGACGCGCCGGTCCCGACCTGTCCCGGCTGGACGCTCGGTGAAGTGCTCCGGCACGTGGGCAGCGTGTACCGCGTCACCCGCCGGTGGATCACCGATGGACGGCGTCCGGAGCACTGGCAGCGCAAACCGGGGCCGGGGCAGTCCCTGGAGGAGTACTTCCGCGAGGGCCGGGACGAACTGATCGCCGAACTGTCCGCGCATGACGCGGACGAACTGGCGCCGACCTGGTGGCCGGCGGACCGCAGTTACGGGTTCTGGCGTCGGCGGATGGCGCACGAGGCGACGATCCACCGGGTCGACGCGGAGAGCGCGGCCGGGCGGGAGCCGTCGGAGATTCCCGAGGACGTGGCCGTCGACGGGATCGACGAGGCACTCGTGCTCTGGTTCGGCCAGCGGTTACCGCTGCTGGGACTGTCCGGGACCAGGACCGGATCGGTCGGGGTGCGCACCGCGGGCCACCACTGGATCGCCAGAGCCGGGCCTTCGGAAACGATCGCCTGGCGTTGCTCGGCCGAAGAAGCGCAGCGGGCGGACGATCTGGTCACCGGGAAACCGGACAAGATCTACCGCTGGCTCTGGGGCCGGGCGGGTCCGACGGCGGTGACGGTCAGCGGAGACCAGGACATGGCGGGACAACTTTGGGCCCTCTTGCGGCTCGCGACCCGATGACCGGTCGGTGGGGAAGCCAAACCGGTCAGAAGTGTCAGTGGTGCCGTCTAGGGTCGCCGGTGTGTCAGCACATCTGGTGAACCTGGTCTTCGACTCGGCCCTTCCCAGAGATCTGGCGGGTTTCTGGGAAGGGCTGATCAGCTGGGACGCCCCGTTCGGCCTGGACTTCCGCCCGTCGGCGGAGGCCAAACGGGGCAAGAACCGGCTGCACCTGGATCTGGCGAGCCGTACGCCGGAACACCAGGCCGAGCTGGTGGAGCACGCGTTGTCCCTCGGCGCGCGGCATATCGACATCGGCCAGGGCCCGCCGGAAGAGAACAGGGTGCCGTGGGTGGTACTGGCGGATCCCGGGGGCAACGAGTTCTGCGTCCTCGAACCCCGCGAGCAGTACGCGGCCGCCGGCGCGATCGCTTCGGTCGTCACCGACGTTCGTGACCCGCTCCGGGCCGCGGAGTTCTGGTCAGCCACGCTCGGCTGGGAGATCGGCGTGCGGGAGCAGGCGATCGTGGGCCTGCGGCCGCCGGACGGCCGGGGTCCGTGGGTGGAGTTCCTGGCCACCGAGCAGGAGAAACAGTACGAAAACCGGCTGCATTTCGTCATCGCGCCCTCGGCGGGTGAGCGGGCCGCCGAGGCACGGCGTCTTCGGGAACTCGGCGCGACGGTGCTGCGTGGAGAGGTCCTGCGTGACCCGGAAAGCAACGAGTTTCGCCTGCTCGGTGTTTCGCCGGGATTGCGCGACGGCACCGAACGCTGACCTGAGCGAAACACCGGCGCCGTGGGCAGGCAACAACCGGCCGGGACCGTGGAAGGCATGGAGACCTCGCGAGTCCGGCCCACCCAGGTTCATCCCGTCGAAGACACGGCGGCCGCGACGGCCTGGCGAGTCCGGGTCCGGGTGGACGACCGGCCCGGCACCCTCGCCAGGATCGCGATCCGGCTGGCCGACCTCGAGTGCAACATCCTCGGGCTGTCGGTACTCCCGGTCCCCGGTGGCGTACTCGACGAGATCGTCCTGCGGCCCGCGAGCGGGCTGCCTCGGCAACTGCTCGTCGACGCGATCCGCGACGAGGGCTGCGAATGCTCCGCCGTCATCGACGCCGACCTGGCCGAACTGGTCGACCCGGCCACCGCGACGCTCGTGTCGGCCAAGCGGGCCGTCGACGAGCCCGAAGGTCTCGCGGAGGTGCTCCGCGGTGTCCTCGCGGCCGACCTTGTCACGAAGGTCCCGTCGATCGAGGCGAACCCGGCCCGCACCGAAGGCGGGCACCGGGCGGTGTTCCCCGCCGGGGACGGCACCGCGTTCGTCGCACGCCGACGGTGGTCGCCGTTCGTCGAACTGGAACTGAGCCGGGCCGTCGCGCTGATCGGCCTGATGACCGCCGTGCGGGACAACGTGACCGGGCCGATCGTGCTCGACCGGCCCGACGGAGCCGCGATCGTCCTGCGAAAGGGCGTGCCCGGCGACGCGGACGCGGTGTCCGCGTTGCATCAGAGATGCTCGATGACGACGCTTTTCCACCGCTACCACACCGGAATACGCGCCGTTCCCCGTCGCTGGCTGCACCGGCTGCTGATGCCGCCGCGTGGGGTGAGCCTGCTGGCGGTCTGCGGCCGGGAGGTGATCGGGCTCGGTCAGCTGATCCCGGCCGCCAACGGCGGCGCGGCCGAGGTTTCCCTGCTGGTCGAGGATTCCTGGCAGCGTCAGGGCGTCGGCACGGCCTTGCTGGCCAGGCTCGCCGTCCTCGCCACCGCCAAGGGGGAAATCGAACTCGCCGCCGTCTGCCTGCCCGGCGACGATTCCCTCTACCGCACCGCCGTCCGGGTGGGCCTCCGCCCGGAACGCGCCCCCGGCGACTCCGGCACCCTGCGCTTCCGCCTCCCCGACGCCCGCGTCTAGCCCTCTGGTCGCGCCCCACCTCGCCGCAATTAGTCCTCTAGTTGCGGTAGTACGCCCTACGAACTACCGCAACCAGAGGACTAATTGCGCCAGTCCGTCTCCCCGGCCACGCAAGTAGTCCTCTGGTTGCGGTCGTTGGGGATACGAACTACCGCAACTAGAGGACTAATTGCGAGGAGGGGGTCAGCGCTTCCAGAACCAGTCTTTGCCGCGAGCCTCGCCCAGCGCCTGCTTCTTGCGGTCGATGGTGAGGCGGTCCAGGTAGAGCTTGCCGTCGAGGTGATCGGTCTCGTGCTGAAGGCATTGCGCGAGTACGTCGAAGCCTTCGACCTCGACCGGTTTGTTACGCAGATCGACACCGCGCACCACGGCCCGCTTCGCGCGCACCACGGGGAACCACAGCTCCGGGACGGAAAGGCAGCCCTCGCCGATCTCGTGCGTCTCCTCGGAGAGTTCGGTGATCTCCGGGTTGATCACGTAGCCGGTCAGCCCGCCGACGTCGTAGCTGAACACCCGCAGCCCGACCCCGATCTGCGGCGCCGCGAGTCCCGCTCGCCCGGCCGGTTTCACCCCGTCCATCAGATCGGTCACCAGGGACTCGATCTTCTTGTCGAATTTCGTGACCGGGTCGCATACGGTCTTGAGCACGGGATCCCCGAAATAGCGCAGGTCGCGCATCACCATGTTCGAACGTCCTTCTCCGCAGGTCTGGGGAACAAGTCTAGGCCCGCAGCCGCAGGCCCTTCGGGGTCGCCCGGAATCCCGCCTCCTGGAGCACCGAGGACAGCTCGGAGGTGAGCGCCACCTCGCCGTCGGCCTTCTGCACCGCGAGCTGACCCAGCCAGCCTTCCCGGACCGCCGTCGACAGCGCCCGCGCGGCCGACCGCAGCGTCTCCTGATCGTCGGTGAAGCTCAGCAGTGACCGGCCGCCGCGTTCCACGTACATCGCCGGGACCCCGTCCACGAGCACCGCCAGCGCACCCGCTTTCCTTGCCGGACGGTGCTTCGTGTCACCCGTCGCGGCAGGCCATGACAAGGCGGCGCCATACGGTTGCGCCGGGTCGGCGGCGGCGAGCACGACCGCGCCTTCCTGGGTGGTGCGCTGGTTTGCGGACTGCGCGCGCAGCCTGTCGACGGCGCCCTTCGCCGCGAACTGCGCGGCGCCGAGACCCTCGACGACGTAGCCCCGGACGACCTGCCCGGAGTCCTCCATACCGCGCAAGACCTTGTAGATCCCGGAAAAACCGCCTGTCACCCGCTCGGTGTCGAGTGCGCCCCTGGTGAGGACGCCGTGCCGTTCCAGGAAGGCCTCTGTTCGCGCGTGGGCGCGCCGCGTCGGATCCGGTTCGCGGTCCGGGGTCAGCGCCCAGCGGCCCGCCACCGTCGGCGGCCCGGCCCGCGACGGCATCGCCGGCCGCCCGGCCCGCAACCGCGCGTACCGCCCGCGTGGAGCCTGACGCCGGGGTTTGTGCGCCGCGCCCGAGCCCGAAACCTGCGCCCGCAACGGGCCAAGTGTGTCCCCGGTGACGAGCCCGGCCCACACCAGATCCCACAGCGCGGCAACGACTTCGCCGTCGTTCGGTGGCGTCTCGACCAACGGCGACGCCCGTTCCACGAGCTGGCGGAAGAACTGCGCCCCACCCTCCAAAGTGGACAGAATGGCCTCGTGCAGCGGGCTGGAGGGAAGGTCGTCGTCGAGGTCGGGCAGCAGCAGATCGGCGACATCCGTGGGTGCCAGCGCCAGCCAGCCGTCCCCGCCGGAGAGTGAACCGCAGCCGCACCAGGTGACCTCGCCCGCCGTGGTGAGTTCGTCCAGCAGCGAGGGCGTGTAGCCGGGCAGCCTGCTCGGCAGGATCAACGACTCGACCGCGCTCGCCGGCAGTGGTGCCCCGGCCAGTTGCTCGACCACGGACAGCACGTCATCCGCTGTCGGTGCCGAACGTACCCGCGCGCCGATGCCGTGCCACGACGGCAGGAACCGGCCCAAGGCCGCCGGTTCGACCGGCTCGACCTCGGCCCGCAGCCGGGCCAGCGACGCCCGCCGGAGCCTCCGCAGCACCGAAGCGTCGCAGAACTCCATGCCGACACCGTGCGTCTCCGGATGCCCGACCGGGCTCAGTTCGCCCCGGACCAGCCTGCCTTGCGCGGTCAGCCTGTCCAGTACGCCGGTGACCACGGCCGTCCCGAGCCCGAACCGCTCGGCGGCCTGGCGGGCGCTGAACGGGCCGCGGCTGCGGGAGTAGCGGGAAAGGAGGTCACCGACGGGGTCCTCGACCGGTTCGGTGAACGCCTCCGGCACACCGACCGGCAGCGCGGTGCCCAGCGCGTCCCGTACCCGGCCCGCGTCCTCGATGGCGATGAACCGCTCACCGCCGCCGATGCGGACCCGGAGCACCCGCCGCGCCGATTCCAGCTCCTCCAGCCACTCCCGCTGGATGCCGCGGGCGGCGGCCTCCTCGATCGACAGATCCCCGAGGAACCGCAACAGATCCGCGGCCTCCTCGGCGTTGCGGGCGTGCCTGTCCGGATCGAGCCGCTGCAGCGACCGCTCGACCTCCGCGACGACTTCGGCGTCCAGCAGCTCCCGGATCGCCTCGGTGCCGAGCAGTTCGGCCAGCAGGGTCGAATCGAGCGCCAGCGCCGCCGCGCGCCGTTCCGCGAGCGGGGCGTCGGTCTCGTACAGGAACATCCCGACGTAGCCGAAGAGCAGGCTGCGCGCGAACGGCGAGGCCGACGGCGTCTCGACCTCGACCAGTTTGACTTTCCGCGACCGGACGTCGGCCATCAGTTCGCGCAGCCCGCCGACGTCGTACACGTCCTGCAGGACTTCCCGCATCGCTTCCAGCACCACGGGGAACCGCTCGTACTTGGCCGCCACGGAAAGCAGTTGCGACGCGCGTTGCCGTTGCTGCCACAGGGGAGTGCGGCGGCGCGGATCACGGCGGGGGAGCAGCAGCGACCGCGCCGCGCACTCCCGGAACCGCGCGGCGAACACCGCCGAGCCGCCGACTTCGGTGACGATCAGCTGCTCGACCTCTTCCGGATCGAGCAGTACGTCGTCGATGCCGATGGTGACTTCGGCACCCTCGACGTCCAGAGCCTCCGGAAGCCGCAGCACGATGCCGTCGTCGGAATGCGCCACCTGCGCGTCGACCCCGCGGTTCTCCCGCAGCCGGGCCGCGATCGCGAGCGCCCACGGCGCGTTCACCTGAGCACCGAACGGGGAGTGCAGGATGACCCGCCAGTCACCCAATTCGTCGCGGAACCGTTCCAGCAGCACGGTCTTGTCGTTCGGGACGTGCCGCGTGGCCGCCTTCTGTTCTTCCAGATACGCCAGCAGATTGTCGCAGGCGTAGGCGTCCAGCCCGGCCGCCGCGGCGCGTTTCCGTGCCACCGCCGGGTCCGAAGTGGACAGTTCGCGGACAAACGCGCCCAGTGCCCGCCCCAGTTCCAAAGGACGGCCGGGGGCATCGCCTTTCCAGAACGGCATCCGCGCGGGCTCACCCGGCGCGGGCACCACGATCACGCGGTCGTGGGTGATGTCGGTGACCCGCCAGGAGGAGGTGCCGAGCAGGATCGTGTCGCCGACCCGGGACTCGTAGACCATCTCTTCGTCGAGTTCGCCCACCCGCGACCCCGGTTTGTCGCCGCCGCCCGGCGTCATCACGGTGAACAGGCCGCGGTCGGGGATCGTGCCGCCGGAGGTCACCGCCAGCCGCTGCGAACCAGGGCGGCCGTGCAGTTCGCCGCTGACCCTGTCCCAGGTGATCCGGGCGCGCAGTTCGCCGAACTCCTCGCTCGGGTACCGGCCGGCGAGCATGTCGAGCACCGCCATCAGCGCGTCGTCCGGCAGGGACGCGAACGGTGCCGCCCGTCTGGCGAGCGCGGCCACTTCGTCGACCGTCCACGATTCGAGCGCCACCATCGCCACGATCTGCTGCGCGAGCACGTCCAGCGGGTTGCGCGGGTACCGCACCGCCTCGATCGCCCCGGCCGCCATCCGTTCCGCGACCACCGCGCACGAGACGAGGTCGCCGCGGAACTTGGGGAACATCACCCCGCTCGACACGGCGCCGACCTGGTGCCCGGCCCGGCCGACCCGCTGCAGTCCCGAAGCGACCGTCGGCGGTGCCTCGATCTGCACGACGAGATCGACCGCGCCCATGTCGATGCCCAGTTCCAGCGAGGACGTCGCGACGACGCACGCGAGGCGGCCCGTCTTGAGTTCCTCTTCGACGTGGGTGCGCTGCTCGCGCGACATCGACCCGTGGTGCGCCCGCGCGATCACCGGTGCCGCGCCCGTGGTGAGCCCGGACTGGCCGATCGCCTCGGCCGGGTACCGCTGGTCGGGCTCCAGTTCGGACTGCTGGGCGACGAGTTCGTTGAGCCGGGCCGTCATCCGCTCGGTCAGCCGCCGCGAGTTGGCGAACACGATCGTCGACCGATGAGCCTGGATCAGTTCCAGGACCCGTTCCTCCACGGCGGGCCAGATGGACGGCCTTCGTGGTGTGCCGTCGATCTCGTCCAGCGAGCCGGGTAGCCGCGCGAGGCCCGCGTCGAGGTCTTCGTTCTGCTTCGGCCCTTGAGGACCGTCGAGATTGGACATGTCCTCGACAGGGACCTCGACGCGGACCTCGATCGTCTTCGCGAGCTTCGGCTGGACGACGGTGACCGGCCTGCCGCCCGCCAGGAACGAGGCGACCTCGTCGATCGGCCGGACGGTCGCCGAGAGCCCGATCCGCTGGGCGGGCTTCTCCAGGAGAGCGTCGAGCCGTTCGAGTGACAGCGCCAGATGCGCGCCGCGTTTGCCACCCGCGACCGCGTGCACCTCGTCGATGATCACCGTCTCCACGCCACGCAGCGAATCGCGCGCGGACGAGGTGAGGATGAGGAACAGTGACTCCGGTGTGGTGACCAGCACGTCCGGCGGGGTCTTGCCGAAGGAGCGCCGTTCGGCGGCCGTGGTGTCGCCGGTGCGCATGCCGACGCCGATGTCCGGCACCGGCAGACCGAGCCGCCGTGACGCCTGGGAGATCCCGGCCAGCGGGGCCCGGAGGTTGCGCTGGACGTCGACAGCCAGCGCCTTCAGCGGCGAGACATAGAGGACACGGCAGCGTTTCCGCGGTTCGGCGGGTGGCGGCTCCACCGACAGCCTGTCCAGTGCCCACAAGAACGCCGACAGTGTCTTGCCGGAGCCCGTCGGCGCCACGACCAGCGCGTTCTGCCTCGCGTGCGCGGCTCGCCACGCCCCCTCCTGCGCGCTGGTGGGCGCGGCGAAGGCCCCGCTGAACCAGTCCCTGGTCGCGGGGGAGAAGAGGTCGAGTACGTCTGCCACGCCGTCCATAGTGCGCCGGACCACCGACAGTTTCGCTCCCAGGCCCTCGACCAGCGGATCCTGTCACCCGGATCGGACGAGTTTGACGGGTCCGCACGTACGGTGACCGCGCTCGTGGGAGCATCACGGCCAGCGCGGCCGGATCGTCACTGGGGCGGCCGCCGTCGTCTTGTGAAGGGGTAGAGCTGTGCGGATCCTGTCGGTGGACCTCGGGACGTCCAACACCGTGGCCGTGTTGTCGGCGCACGGCAGGCCGCCGCGCGTGGTCGAGGTCGACGGTTCGGCCAACATGCCGTCCGCGGTGTTCGCCACCGAGGACGGCACGATCATGGTCGGCCGCGACGCCGAACGCCGGGCCCGCCTCGACCCGACCCGGTTCGAGCCCAACCCCAAGCGGCGTATCGACGAGCAGACACTGCTGCTCGGCACCGACGTCATCCCGGTCACCGAGGTGCTGGCCGCGATCCTGCGCCGCGTCCTCGACGAGACCATCCGCCAGCTCGGCGGCGAAGCGCCCGACGAGGTCCGCCTCACCCACCCCGCGCAGTGGGGCCAGACCCGTCGCAACGTGCTGCTTTCCGCCGCCCGGCTCGCCGGGATGGGCGGCAACCTGGTCCTCGTGCCCGAGCCGGTCGCCGCGGCGGCGCATTTCGCGTCGTTCCCCGGCAAGACGCTCGCGCCAGGGCAGGCACTCGCCGTGTACGACCTCGGTGCGGGCACCTTCGACGTCGCCATCGTCGGCGCGACCCCGAACGGCGGCTTCACCGTCGTCGCCGAAGACGGTCTTCCCGACCTCGGTGGTCTCGACGTCGACCAGGCGCTTCTGGTGCACGTCGGTCGCGAGGTTTCACACAAGGATCCCCAGCGCTGGCAGCGGGTTCTGCGGCCCGAGTCCACTCCGGACCGTCGTACGAGGCGTGCGCTGCAGGAGGACGTGAAGGCGGCGAAGGAGGCTCTTTCGCGGCACCCGCAGACCGAGGTCCCGATGCCGGAGCCGTTCGAGGACGTGCTCGTCACGCGTGGCGAACTCGAAGCGCTGGTGCGGCCGTCGATGCTGCGCAGTGTCGAGCTGATGTCGCGGGTGGTCCGCTCGGCGGGAATGACCCCGGACCGGCTCGCCGGTATCTACCTCGTCGGCGGATCGAGCAGGCTTCCGCTGGTCGGCAGCCTGATCGCGGAGAAGCTCGGCGTCGTCCCCGGCAGTCTCGACCAGCCCGAGACCGCCGTCGCGCTCGGCGCGCAGCATGTCGCTTCCGACGGCATCAGCTCGCGTACCCAGGGCGTCGAAGGACAGGTGGCGGCCGGAACCGGCGCGCACCAGGTCGGTCGCGGCGCTTCGGGCCCGTACGCGCCTCCGCAGCAGGTCGCGTCGATCCCCGGCTACCAGAGCGGCGGACCCGGCCAGTCCGGCGGTTTCCCACAGTCGGGCTACCCGGCCAGTGGACCGCAGCAGGTGCAGCAGCAGCCCGCACCGGCGAACTTCCCGACGTATTCGCTGGCGGGCAACGAGACCGGAGACAAGGCCAAGGCCGGTACGAAGAAGCCGCTCGTCATCGGCGCGATCGCGGCCGTCGTCGTGCTGATCGCCGCGGGCCTCGTCTACTTCCTGACCTCGTCTTCGACGACCACCTACACGGCAGGCGAATGCAAGACGCCCGGCGCGGCCGACGACAAGGGCCTCACCGGCTGCCTGCGTCAGCTCACCGGGAAGATCGCCGACACCGGCGACTGCAAGCCCGGGATGGGCAACGGGCCGGCCAAACCGGCGGAGGAGTTCCCCGTGACGTCGACCTGCTCCGCGCCGGGCAGGGCCGGGACCCAGGTGACCTACCTGCAGAGCGACTCCGCGGAGAAACTCAAGAGCTACACGGACGGACTGCTCGCGTCCGCAGGCGGCGACCGCACCGAGGCCAAATGGGCGGGCAACGCGCTCGAAGGCCAGTACTCCTCGGCCGCCGGGCGGAACGCGGCCGTGCTGGTGTTCACGGTGACCGACCGGCCGCTGGTCGGCTTCATCTACCAGGTCCCCGCCGAAGGACAGGCCCCGACGCCGGGTGAACTGGCCGATTACTTCGAAAAGAGCGTCCAGCCGGGCGAGTAACCCCGAATTCGCGCGTGAAGACGCCCTTTCTCGGCTCAGCCGCGGCAAGGGGGCCTTCACGCTTTTCGGGCCGGAGCCCGGGCTAGACTTCGCCCGATGCGTATCACGGTCTTCCGGCGCCTGATGGCCGACGAATTCGGTCCCGGACGTGCGGAAACCCTCTCCAGGGATCACGTCTTCGGCGAACTCGGGGGACGCACCGTCGAACAGGCCCTCGACGCCGGGACCTCGGCCAAAGACGTCTGGCGAGCGGTCTGCGACGCCTTCGAGATCCCGTCGGAGCGGCGCTGACCTCGGCGAAAGGGCGGGAATCCTAGCGCAACGGCGTGTCGGTCATCGGCTCGAACACACGTTCGTCTAGGGTGTTGTCCACAACGGGGTCAGCGATCCACAGCTTGGGCGCGAGGCCTGGAATTGTCGGTGGTCGCCCGTAGCGTCGGACCCGACAGCTCAGAACTGAACAAGCCCTACCGGCTCAACCAACGAGGTGGACTCCATGGCACCAGCAGCACCCGACAAGGACAAGGCGCTCGAACTGGCCCTCGCCCAGATCGACAAGCAGTACGGCAAGGGCTCGGTCATGCGTCTCGGCGAAGAGGGCCGCGCTCCGATCGAGGTCATCCCGACCGGCGCCATCGCCCTCGACGTCGCGCTCGGGATCGGCGGGCTGCCCCGCGGCCGGGTCATCGAGATCTACGGTCCGGAGTCCTCCGGTAAGACCACCGTCGCGCTGCACGCGGTCGCCAACGCGCAGAAGAACGGCGGCATCGCCGCGTTCATCGACGCGGAGCACGCGCTGGACCCGGATTACGCCCAGAAGCTCGGCGTCGACACCGACGCGCTGCTGGTCTCCCAGCCGGACACCGGTGAGCAGGCACTCGAGATCGCGGACATGCTGATCCGCTCCGGCGCGCTCGACATCCTGGTCATCGACTCGGTCGCCGCGCTCGTGCCGCGCGCCGAGATCGAGGGCGAGATGGGCGACAGCCACGTCGGTCTCCAGGCCCGGCTGATGAGCCAGGCGCTGCGGAAGATGACCGGTGCGATGAGCAACTCCGGCACCACCGCGATCTTCATCAACCAGCTGCGCGAGAAGATCGGCGTCATGTTCGGCTCCCCGGAGACCACGACCGGTGGTAAGGCGCTGAAGTTCTACGCGTCGGTCCGCCTGGACGTCCGCCGGATCGAGACGCTGAAGGACGGCGGCGAGCCCGTCGGCAACCGCACCCGCGTCAAGGTCGTGAAAAACAAGGTCGCGCCGCCCTTCAAGCAGGCCGAGTTCGACATCCTGTACGGCAAGGGCATCTCCCGTGAAGGCTCGTTGATCGACATGGGTGTCGACCAGGGCATCCTGCGTAAGTCCGGCGCCTGGTACACCTACGAGGGCGACCAGCTGGGCCAGGGCAAGGAGAACGCGCGCAAGTTCCTGCTCGACAACCCGGACATCGCCAACGAGGTCGAGAAGCGCATCAAGGAGAAGCTCGGCATCGGCGCCGTCATCGACGCCGAAGCCGCTCCGGCACCGGTCGACTTCTAAGAGGAGGAGGGGAGGCTACGGGATTGGGAGAGGTGTGCTCGCGGAGAGCGCTCGCTTGATCCCTTCGCTGTGTCTTCCGGGGGTCGGACCCCCGGGCCCCCGCCAGGGGGCAAGCCCCCTGGACCCCCCCGGCGTGGTCGCGCCGGGGAGTTAGCCCCTGGACCCGGCGTGGGTTGCGTCGGGGGAGTGAGCCCGCTGGATCCGGCGTGGGTCACGTCAGGGGAGTGAGCCCCTGGACCTCCGGCGTGGGTCGCGTCGGGGAGGTAGCCCTGGGCCCGGCGTGGGTTGCGCCGGGGAGTGATGCTGGTTTCGACTGGAGTGAGTTGTATTGCGTGCGCCCAAGGTGGATCCGGCGGAGCTGCCGCCGGACGAGCGGAGGAAGAAGGCCAAGGAGATCTGCTTCGATCTCCTGGCCGCGCGCCCGCGTTCCACGGACGAGCTTCGGCAGGCGTTGAAGCGCAAGGGCTTCGATGAGGAGACCATCGAGACCCTGCTCGGTAAGCTGGACAAGGCCGGGCTGATCAACGACGCCGAATTCGCCGAGTCGTGGGTGCGTTCCCGTCACGCCAACACGGGTTTGGCGCGGAACGCTCTCGTGGCGGAGCTCAAACGTAAAGGAATAGATGGGGATATCGCCGTCCAGGCCGCCGAAGAGGTGGATCGAGAGGCAGAGGAGCAGCGCGCCCGAGAGCTGGTACGGAAGCGCATGCGCTCCTTGGGCAACGTCGACGAGCAAACGGCGATCCGTCGCCTGCTGGGCTTCCTCGCCCGCAAGGGCTACCCCCAAGGGCTGGCCTACACCGTGATCCGCGACGAACTCCGCGAGTTCGGTGCCGAAGCGGCACTGCTGGACGACGTCACTCCCGACTGAGTCACCCTTCACCTGAGCTGCTCACCGGCTGAGCGGGCCTGCTGCCCGCCTGCCGGTGTTTTGCTGTCCGGGTAGAGCTCTGACCAGCACCGATGTGACCGATCAGGAATCAAGAAGCGTCGAGAGCCCGCTGCGAAATAGCGTTACCGGCATGAACTTCATCGACGCCATCACCCTCGAAGTGGCCGACACCGCCGCCGCCGAAAACTTCTACTCCACCGCCTTCGGGCTCGACTCCCAGCTGCGCTTGCGGGCCGCGCAGGAGCCGACCACCGGCTTCCGCGGCTACACCCTGTCCCTCACGGTGTCCCAGCCCGCCGACGTCGACGCTCTGATCAACGCCGCCCTCGCCGCCGGGGCGACGGCGATCAAGCCCGCCGCGAAATCGATGTGGGGTTACGGCGGCGTCGTCCAGGCCCCGGACGGCGCACTCTGGAAGATCGCCACCTCGGCGAAGAAGAACACCGGCCCGGCCACCCGCGAGATCGACAGCATCGTGCTTCTGCTGGGTGTCGCCGACATCGCCGCGAGCAAGAAGTTCTACGTCGAGCACGGCCTCACTGTCGGCAAGAGCTTCGGCCGCGTGTACGTCGAGTTCGAATCCGGGTCGAGCCCCGTCAAGCTGGCGCTGTACCGGCGCAAGGCGCTGGCGAAGGACGCCGGTGTTCCCGCCGAGGGCACCGGCTCGCACCGGATCGCGGTCAGCGGCCCCGCCGCGCCGTTCACCGACCCGGACGGCTTCGTCTGGGAGACCTCCACACTGGCCGCCACGTCCTGATGTGCCACTACCGGCTGCCCCCGATGGTCACCGTACTCGCAGTGCCCCCGAAGTCCCGAGGAGAGATCACCATGGGCAGCACCAAGTCGTACGAAGGATTCTCGGCCGAAGAAAAGGCCGCGATGAAGGAACACGCCCAGGAGATGAAGAAGTCGGCACGCCGCGGCTCGGTCGCAGACAAAGCGGCGGCCGCGGAGCAGGACGTGCTCACGAAGATCGCCGAGATGTTCGACGCGGACCGGATACTGGCCGAGGGTGTCCACGCCATCATGAAAGCCGACGCCCCGATGCTCGCGCCGAAGCTCTGGTACGGCCAGCCCGCCTACGCGCTGGACGGCAAGATCGTCTGCTTCTTCCAGGGAGCGGCCAAGTTCAAGACGCGATACGCGACGCTCGGGTTCAACGAGGAAGCCCGGCTCGACGACGGTGCGATGTGGGCGACCAGTTTCGCCCTGATCGAGATGACGCCCGCGGTGAAGAAGCGCATCGCCGCTTCGGTGAAGCAGGCCGTGAGCTGAGCCCCCGTTGGCGAGTCGGGTGCCGGGTCTTGGGTGGCGATTCGGGTTCTCTAGAGGGGTAAGGCAACGTGGTTCCTTCGGGCGAGATGGTGCCCTGGGTGGTGCGGCACCGCACTCGCGTGCTCAAACCCGAATCTCACGTGCTTAGAGCCGGATCTCACGTGCTCAAGCACGCGAGTTACGTGCTCAAGCACGCGAGTCACGTGTTGGAGCACGCGAGTTACGTCTTCGCCCCTGGCCGAGGACCCGGCGAACAAGGTCGGTCACAGTGGGGCCAGGCACGCGGCACGGCGCGATCGCTCGGTCGGTCATGGAGGTCGCTGGACACCCGAGACTGCGGAGATCGCCTAGGCTCGGGTGATCACTGGGAGGACACCATGATCACCATCGCGCCGCTGGAACCCGAAGACCGCGAAGCCTGGGAAGACCTGTTTCGCGCCTACATCGCCTTCTACGAACGCGTTTCGCTCCAGGAGGTCTACGACCGCGCGTGGCGCGAATTCCGCGACGGGCAGCGGATCCACGCGCTCGGCGCCCGGATGGACGGCAAGCTTGTCGGGATCGTGCATTTTCTCCTGCATCCCAGCACTTCCGCGCTCACCGACGTCTGCTACCTGCAGGATCTGTTCACCGCGCCGGAAGCCAGGGGCAAGGGTGTCGCGCGGGCGCTGATCGAAGCGGTCGCGGACTGGGCGCGTGCCCGCGGCTGCGAGCGGGTTTACTGGCACACCAAGGAATCCAACGCCACCGCGCGCCGACTGTACGACCAGGTCGCGGTCAACCGGGGCTTCATCCAGTACCAGCTGCCACTCTGAAAACGCTGAAAGCGCCGAAAAACAGTGAAGGCCACCCAGCACAGGGTGGCCTTCACGAACAACGAATCAGAGCTTCGAAGCCTCGGCAGCCAGCGCCTCGATCTTCGCGAAGTCCTTGGCCGCCAACGCGTCCTTCGGCGTCAGCCACGAACCGCCGATGCAGCCCACAGTGGACAGCGCGAGGTAGTCCGGCGCGGTCTTCACGGTGATCCCGCCGGTCGGGCAGAACCGCAGCGCGGGCAGCGGTCCGGCGATCGACTTCAGGTACGCCACGCCGCCGCTGGCTTCGGCGGGGAAGAACTTCAGCGCGGTCAGCCCGCGTTCGGCCAGCCGCATCGCCTCGGACACCGTGCTCGCACCCGGCAGGAACGGAAGCCCGGTGTCGAACGCGGCGTCGAGGACGGAGTCCGTGCAGCCCGGGGTCACCAGGAACTTCGCCCCGGCGTCGGCGGCCTGCTTGGCGTGCTCCGGCGCGGTGACCGTCCCGGCGCCGATGACGATCTCCGGGACCTCGGCGGCGATCCGCTCGATCGAGGCGAGTGCCGCCGGGGTGCGCAGGGTCAGCTCGATCACGCCGATCCCGCCCGCGAGCAGGGCCCGTGCGGTGGGCGCCGCGTCGGCGGCGTCGTCGAGTACGACGACGGGCATCACGGGGGACAGGCCGAGCAGGTCGGCGCCGGTGGTCACTGACTTACCTCCACAGTATTCAACGTGTGCGCCGGAGCGCCGAAGTGTTCCGGCGTGAGCGGTCCGAATACGCTCGCGCCCTGATCGGCGGGGCCGATCGCGCGGCGCAGCGCCGCGAACAGCTCCCGGCCGGTGCCGGTCCAGGATGCCTCCGAAGGCGGGGAGTCCACCAGTTCACGGCGGGCGAGTTCTTCGTCACCCACGAAGACGTCGAGGGTGCCCGCCCTCGCGTCGAGGCGGACGACGTCGCCGTCCGCGATCCGCGCGATCGGGCCGCCCACCGCGGCTTCCGGGGTCAGCTGGATCGCCGCCGGGATCTTGCCGGAAGCACCGGACATCCGGCCGTCCGTGAGCAGCGCCACCTGGTGCCCGCGGTCCATCAGCACCCCGAGTGCCGGGGTGAGGCCGTGCAACTCCGGCATCCCGTTGGCCTGCGGACCCTGCTGGCGGAGGACCACGACGACGTCACGGTCCAGCTCACCGGCCTCGAAAGCGTCCTTGAACGACTTCTGGTCGGTGAACACCCGCGCCGGGGCCTGGACGACCCGGTGCTCGGGCGCCACCGCGGACACCTTGATCACCGCGCGGCCGAGGTTGCCCGCGACCATCCGCAGCCCGCCGTCGGCGGCGAACGGCCGCCACACCGGGCGCAGGACGTCCTCGTCGAGGCTGTGCGTCGGGACGTCGCGCCAGACCAGTTCGCCCTCGGACAGGATCGGCTCCTGCCGATAGCGGTGCAGCCCCGGCCCGGCGACGGTCTGGACGTCTTCGTGCAGCAGGCCCGCGTCGAGCAGCGTGCCCACCAGGAACTGGATGCCGCCGGCGGCGTGGAAGTGGTTGATGTCCGCGCTGCCGTTCGGGTACACGCGCGCCAGCAGCGGGATCACCGCCGACAGGTCCGAGAAGTCGTCCCAGGTCAGCTGGATCCCGGCGGCCGTGGCGACCGCGACGAGGTGCATCGTGTGGTTGGTCGAACCACCCGTGGCGAGCAGCGCGACCACTCCGTTGACGATCGCCTTCTCGTCGATCACCCGCGAGATCGGCGTGTACTCCGCGCCTCGCGAAAGCTCGACCACGCGGCGCCCGGCCTCTTCGGTGAGTGCCTTCCGCAGCGGCGAGTTCGGCTGCACGAAGCTCGCGCCCGGCAGATGCAGGCCCATCACCTCGACGACCATCTGGTTCGAGTTGGCCGTGCCGTAAAAGGTGCACGTACCCGCCGAGTGGTACGAAGCCGCTTCGGCGTCCAGCAGGTCTTCGCGCGTCGCCTTGCCCTCGGCGTACAGCTGACGCACGCGTGCCTTCTCCTTGTTCGGCAGGCCCGAGTTCATCGGCCCGGCCGGTACGAGGATCGCCGGTAGGTGCCCGAAGGACAGCGCGCCGATCAGCAGGCCGGGCACGATCTTGTCGCAGACGCCGAGCAGCAGCGCCGCGTCGAACATGTCGTGCGACAGCGCGATCGCGGTCGACATCGCGATCACCTCGCGGCTGAACAGCGACAGCTCCATACCAGGACGGCCCTGGGTGACGCCGTCGCACATCGCGGGCACGCCACCGGCGAACTGGGCCACCCCGCCCGCCTGGCGCACGGACCCCTTCAGCATCGCGGGGTATTCCTGCATCGGCTGGTGAGCCGAAAGCATGTCGTTGTAGGAGGAGACGATCGCGACGCCCGGCGCCCGCACGGCGCGCAGTGCCGCTTTGTCGACACCCTCCATCGCGGCGAAGCCGTGAGCGAGGTTGCTGCAGTCGAGTCCGCGCCGCATCGGACCTTCTTCGTGGGCCGCCGCCACACGCTGGAGGTGCGCGGCGCGGGTCCCGGCACTGCGCGTGACGATGCGCTCGGTGACTTCGGCGATGATGGGGTGGACGTTCGGGGCGGTGCTCATGTCCGGCTCCGGATCACTGGTCGTGGTGGTCCGCGGGACGGCAACGCTGGCGCCGCTGGGTCGTGACAGTGGCCACAGTACCCCGGGGGAAAGCGCGAATCAAAATCGATACAGAAGATCGACTCGCGTGACCTCCATCACGCACCTAGGTTCTACTGTGCTACTTGTCACATTGCACAACGCGCGGCAGAGTCGAGGCGGCGAGGATCGCTTGCCCTCGAAGGCTCAAGCGGCCAACCGAACCAACCATCGGGAGGTACCGATGTCCACCACAGAGATCGCCGAGCTTCGGCGAGCCATCGGTCAGTTGAGGCAGTGCGTCGGCGCGCTGCGGTCCCGATACGGCGACGCCTCGGCGGTACGACGCCTGGCGAACGACGTCGAGCGGCTCGACATCGACGCGACCGACCTCGACACGACCCCGAACGCGGTGCCCGCGCAGGCGAAGGCGGCCGACCGTGTCCAAATACCCGATACGCCCTACGACCCGGCGCTCTGGCACGGCGCCGATGACGAAGGCGTCGGCGGCTACAAGCGCGACCAGCGGTGAGCGCCCCCGCCGGCAAAAAGGCCGGACGGGGTACGGGGGTCCACGCACCGTCGCGGGCCCGGATCGCCGAACGAACGCTGCGCACCGACCGGTGGTGGCTCTCCCCGCTGCTGACCGTCCTCGGACTCTCGACCTTCATCATCTACGCGACAATCAGGGCCTTCGTGCGCACCGCCTACTGGGTGCCCGAGTACCACTACCTGACGCCGTTCTATTCGCCCTGCGTCTCGGAATCCTGCGTCGAAGGCTCCCGCCATTTCGGGGCCTGGTTCGGCGAACTGCCGGGCTTCATCCCACTCGGCTTCCTGGTCTTGCCGTTCCTGCTGGGCTTCCGGCTCACCTGCTACTACTACCGCAAGGCCTACTACCGCGCGGTCTGGTTCTCGCCGCCCGCGTGCGCGGTGGCCGAACCGCACGCGAAGTACACCGGTGAGACCCGCCTGCCGCTGATCATCCAGAACGTCCACCGCTACTTCTTCTACGTGGCCGTGGTCGTCTCGCTGGTCAACACCTACGACGCGATCACCGCGTTCCACGGCGAGGGCGGCGGTTTCGGTTTCGGGCTCGGCAACATCGTGCTGCTCGGCAACGTGGTCCTGTTGTGGGCGTACACGTTGTCGTGCCACTCGTGCCGTCACGTGACCGGCGGCAGGCTCAAGCACTTCTCCAGACATCCGGTCCGCTACTGGATCTGGACCCAGATCACGAAGCTCAACACGCGGCATATGGCGCTCGCGTGGACGACGCTCGGCACGCTCGTGCTGACCGACCTCTACGTGATGCTCGTGGCAAGCGGGGCGATTTCGGATCTGCGGTTCATCAACTAGCGAAACAGGAATCTCCCCTCCCCGACAACGGCGTCCAGCTTTGAGGTGGCTCTTTCTATGACCGAGGTCGAACGGCTCAACTACGACGTGGTGGTGATCGGTGCCGGCGGTGCCGGTCTCCGCGCGGTCATCGAAGCCCGTGAACGCGGCTTCAGCGTCGCGGTGGTGTGCAAATCGCTGTTCGGCAAGGCCCATACGGTGATGGCCGAAGGCGGCTGCGCGGCGTCGATGGGCAACGCGAACTCCAACGACAACTGGCAGGTCCACTTCCGCGACACCATGCGCGGCGGGAAGTTCCTCAACAACTGGCGGATGGCCGAACTGCACGCCAGGGAGGCGCCGGACCGGGTCTGGGAGCTGGAGACCTACGGCGCGCTGTTCGACCGCACGAAGGACGGCCGGATCAGCCAGCGTAACTTCGGCGGGCACACGTATCCGCGGCTGGCGCACGTCGGCGACCGCACCGGGCTCGAACTGATCCGCACGATGCAGCAGAAAATCGTTTCACTGCAACAAGAGGACTTCAAGGAGACCGGCGACTACGAGGCGAGGATCAAGGTCTTCGCCGAATGCACGATCACCGAACTGCTCACCGATGACGGCCGGATCTCCGGCGCCTTCGGCTATTGGCGCGAAAGCGGCCGGTTCATCCTCTTCGAGACGCCGGCGGTCGTGCTGGCCACCGGTGGCATCGGGAAGTCCTTCAAGGTCACCTCGAACTCGTGGGAGTACACCGGTGACGGGCACGCGCTGGCACTGCGGGCCGGGGCGAACCTCATCAACATGGAGTTCGTCCAGTTCCACCCGACCGGCATGGTCTGGCCGCCGAGTGTGAAGGGGATCCTGGTCACCGAGGGCGTCCGAGGTGACGGCGGGGTCCTCAAGAACACCGAGGACAAGCGGTTCATGTTCGAGTACATCCCCGAGGTGTTCAAGGGGCAGTACGCGGACAGCGAGGAAGAGGCCGACCGCTGGTACACCGACCAGGAGAAGAACCGCCGCACCCCGGACCTGCTGCCGAGGGACGAGGTCGCGCGCGCGATCAACTCCGAGGTCAAGGCGGGCCGGGGATCGCCGCACGGCGGCGTCTTCCTCGACATCGCCAGCAGGCTTCCCGCGGAGGAGATCCGCAAGCGGCTGCCGTCGATGTACCACCAGTTCAAGGAACTCGCCGACGTCGACATCACCAAGGAGCCGATGGAGGTCGGCCCCACCTGCCACTACGTGATGGGCGGGATCGAGGTCGACCCGGACACCGCGTCGTCGAGCGTGCCGGGGCTGTTCGCCGCCGGCGAGTGCTCTGGCGGGATGCACGGGTCGAACCGGCTCGGCGGGAACTCTCTTTCGGACCTGCTCGTCTTCGGCCGCCGGGCTGGGCTCGGCGCCGCGTCCTACGTCTCGGAACTGAAGGACCGTCCGTCGGTCAGCCAGTCCGATGTGGACTCCGCCGCGAAGATGGCGCTCGCGCCGTTCGACCCGCCGGAGAACGGTGTCGAGGAGAACCCGTACAGCCTGCACACCGAACTCCAGCAGTCGATGAACGATCTCGTCGGCATCATCCGCAAATCGGAGGAGATCGAGCGGGCGCTGGTGAAGCTCGGCGAACTCCGGCAGCGGATCCTGCGGGTGACCGTCGAGGGGCACCGGCAGTTCAACCCGGGCTGGCACCTCGCCGTCGACCTGCGGAACATGCTGATGGTCAGCGAATGCGTGGCGCGGGCGGCGTTGCTGCGGACCGAAAGCCGCGGCGGGCACACGCGTGACGATCATCCGGGTATGAACGCCCAGTGGCGCAACAAACTCCTGGTCTGTTCGGCCGCACCCGGCGACAACCCGGTGGTGCCGGAGATCGGCATCGAGGTCAAGGCGCAGACCCCGTTGCGGCAGGACCTGCTGGAACTGTTCGAGCACTCCGAGTTGGGGAAGTACTACACCGACGAAGAACTGACGTCGCACCCCGGGAGCCAGGTATGAGCTACAAGGCGAGTTTCCGGGTCTGGCGCGGCGACGCGGATTCGGGCGACCTGCAGGACTACACCGTCGAGGTCAACGAGGGCGAGGTCGTGCTCGACATCATCCACCGGCTCCAGGCCACGCAGGCCTCGGATCTGGCGGTGCGGTGGAACTGCAAGGCGGGCAAATGCGGCTCGTGCTCGGCGGAGATCAACGGCAAACCGCGGCTGCTGTGCATGACGCGGATGTCGACCTTCACCGAGGACGAGGTCATCACCGTGACGCCGATGCGGACGTTCCCGGTGATCCGCGACCTGGTGACCGACGTGTCGTTCAACTACACCAAGGCACGCGAGATCCCGTCGTTCACGCCGCCCCCGGAGCTGAAGCCGGGGGAGTACCGGATGCAGCAGGTCGACGTCGAGCGCTCGCAGGAGTTCCGGAAGTGCATCGAGTGCTTCCTGTGCCAGAACACCTGCCACGTGGTGCGTGACCACGAGGAGAACAAGGAAGCCTTCGCCGGGCCTCGGTACCTGATGCGGATCGCGGAACTCGAAATGCACCCCCTCGACGTCGCCGACCGGCGGGACGAGGCGCAGGAGGAGCACGGGCTCGGCTACTGCAACATCACCAAGTGCTGCTCGGACGTATGCCCGGAGGGGATCCACATCACCGACAACGCGCTGATCCCGATGAAGGAACGCGTCGCGGACCGGAAGTACGACCCCATTGTGTGGCTGGGGAACAAGCTGTTCAAACGGGACCAGTAGGCAGGCCTCGTGAGTGATTTGGGTCGTTCTAACGACCCAAATCACTCACGAGCTTTTAATCGTTTGCTCCGGCCCCCTTGTCTGCCGCACACTTGTCGCACACCGACCGAGGAGGACGCATGACGCAGTACCGCATGGCCTGTCCGTTCCTTGGCATGGAAGAGAAACACGGCTCCCAGCCGCCGTCCTGACAGGACGTCGCACCTGCGGAGCCGCCCTTCGGGAAACCGAACCGGGCGGCTCTTTCTTTTCGGTGAACCCTTACTTCTGGAACAGAGCAGTCCGGTGCGCGTGCGTGCCGGACTGTGTTCCAGGCCAAGGCGCGTTGGTCCAGTGGTACGGATGCCGGGTTTTCACCCCGGCGACGTGGGTTCGACTCCCACACGCGCTACGCCCCGGCACGGCGGGGAAACCTGTTCCGTCGTACCGGTGCGGCGGTGTGGGGTCCGTGTGTCTCACACCGCCAGAACGCGCACGGTCCGGTGACCGGCCGGGATTCATAGCCCCGGCCAGCCTGGCTCGACACCAGGGTGCGCGACTCAGGATGTCTTGCGGGCGCTGTGCACGTCGCCGTGCTCGTCGCGATGCAGCACGATGTCCTGGAAACCGTTCTCCCGTAAGCCTTCTTCCATCGTGAGGCCATTCGTGGCGACGACCACGAGCAGCCCTCCCGGCGCGAGACTCGCCGCGATCCGGCCGAGATGGTCAGGAGTGTCCACGAACGCCACGACGATGTCGAAGATTCCCATCATCGGCTGCCGGGCGGGCTGATGGACCTCGTAGGAGATCCCGATCGGATCGCGTTCCTCTTCGCGCTGCGCGACCGCGATCAGCACCTGGTCCGCGTCGACCCCGACCACCCGGCGAGCACCCTTGCCGCGGAACAGCCGCGGGTAGCGGCCATCGCCGCATCCGACGACCAGGACCGACCTGCCCGCCAGGTCCGGCAGCGCTTCGAGCAGCGTCGTGGACTGGTCCGCCATTCCGCCGACGCTAGCCGACGGGGTCACCGTCCCGACAGGACCAAGAGGCCGTATCCGAGATACAGGAAGGCCCCCTTCCTTGCGCCTAGCGCAAGGAAGGGGGCCTTCCTGTACTCGCCGGACTACGTTGCGCGACCGGTG
>NZ_JBFBBY010000100.1:0-30842 GCF_040682875.1 Amycolatopsis sp. NPDC051071
CAGCCTCGCAGCCAAATCCAGTAGCTCTTGGTTCAACCCGAATCACCACTCACGCCCCCCGACCGGGAGGTCACGTTTGCCTTACCCCTCAAGGAGTCCTTCACGCGCGACCCCCGCTGTGCCTGCTGGTGCGGCAGTCCTGAAGGTAGCGAAGCCTCCTTACTGCCTTCAGGGTGGGCAAGGAAGCCTGCACAGACCGGGCCTGCGATCAGCCTCGCAGCCAAATCCAGTAGCTCTTGGTTCAACCCGAATCACCACTCACGCCCCCCGACCGGGAGGTCACGTTTGCCTTACCCCTCAAAGACAACAAGGGGACCGGCCACGCGCCTGACCGAGCGTGACTCGCCCTGACCACCTGAGCGGTGTCATCGGATTTTCATCCGCCGTCCCTAGCCTGATCCCCATGAACGACAGCGCCGAGCGCGTGGTGGGCAAGGGGTCTCTCCGCCGCCGGATTCTGGTCACCTTGGTGGTGGTCGTGGTGTTCCGGCTCGGACAGGGCTTGCCTGCTCCTCATCTGAAGGTCCGTGCGCTGGAAGGAACTTTCCCGGCAGACGACCCGGTGCGCTGGATACTCGGCCTTCTCACCGGAGGCGGGCTGTTCACCCTTCCGGTCTTCGCGTTCGGCGTTCTTCCTTGTCTGGCCGCGCCTTTCCTGCTGCGCACGCTGACCGTCCTGATCCCGCGGCTGGCCGCGCTCCGGGCCGAAGGTGAGGCGGGCGCGCGTCTCCTGACGCGGTACCGGCGGCGGCTCACCGTCGGGCTCGGTCTCTTGGGCGCTGTCGGCGTGGTCGTGTTCCGAGGCCGGGAAGTCCTCGACGACCACGGAGTTCTCGCCGTCACCGTCGTCGTGACGTGCCTGACCGCGGGCACCGCGCTGGTCCTGCGGCTGGCCGAGGTGATCACCGACCGGGGATTCGGTGACGGCGTCCGGATCCTGCTGCTGGCGCAGGTCGTGGCGGTGCTGTCGGCGGAGGTGCCGCGCCTGTACGAAACGAAGGGCTGGGCCGCCATCGCGGTCATGACCGTCGTGGCGCTGTCGGTCATGGTGGCCACGATCGTCGTCGCGCAGGCCCAGCGCCGTATTTCGGTGCAGTACGCCAAACGGATGATCGGCATGCGGGCCTACGGCGGAACTTCGTCCTACGTCCCCCTTCGGATCTCGCAAGCGAACAGTCCGGCCGTTCTCGCCGCGGTGCTGCTCTCCTTGCCGGTGCTGGCGACGGAACTCTGGCCCACCGTGACCTGGTTCGAGTGGACCGGATCCCGGCTGCGCGACGAGGGAAGTCCTGGGCGGATCGCGGTCTACTTCGTCCTCGTCTGTCTCTTCGCCTTCATCAGGGCGGCGGGGACGCTGGACGTCGACCAGGTTTCGCGCGAACTGGTGCGCGTGGGTGGCTTCGTCCCCGGAATCCGTCCAGGCAGCCCGACCGCCGACTATCTCGGCTACGTGCATCATCGGATCGGCGCCCTCGGAGCGGTCTACTCGGGAGTGATCGCGTTGCTTCCGGTACTCGGGCTCGCCTTGCTGAACGCGAGCCCGAGATTGCCCTTCGGCGGCGTGATCCTGCAGGTGGTCCTCGTGTTCCTCGTCAGTGTCACGCTCGACACCACACGGCAGGTCAACGAACTACGCCTGCAAAAGCACTACGGACCCGTTCTTCGCTGACCGCGCCGGGGGCACCCGCACGCTCAGAACCGGCCGGCGGCTCGCATCACCTGATAGACGTCGGTGTTCTCGACGGTGCCACCCAATCGGGCGGCACCGGGGCCTTCGGCGGTGACCGGGGTGTCGGCGCCGGTGTGGTCGTGCGTCGTCCAGTCCACGGTGAACCGGAGCTTCGAGCCGGGGACGTCGAACGGGCCGTCCTGATCCTCATGTCCGGGGCCGGTTTCCGAAGAATCGTAGTTCTCGATGTTCAGGCCACCCGTCTCATGGTCGCCGCCGATGATCACCAGCGTGTCCGGATTCGCGCGGACGAACCGCAGGACCTCGGCGACCGTCGCGTCGAGTGCGCGACCGGCGTCGATCACGCCGTGCGCGTTGTTCTCGTGCGACATCCCGTCGGTGCCTTCCTCCTCCAGGAACAGGAAGAAGCCGCGCGGGTTCTTCGACAGGGTGTCCAGCGCCTTACGCGCCATCTGCCGCAGCGGGACCCTCGGTGCGTACTTGCCGACGCCGTCCGGTCCGTAGTCGACCATGTCCTCGTTCGCGAACAGGCCGAGGATCCGGTTCGCCCGCGTGTCCCGCAGCTCGTCGCCGTCACGCACATACGTGTAGCCCGTCCGCTGCGCACGTTCGACCAGGTTGCCGTACGGGCTGCGGCTCTCCTCCCCCGGTTTGTCCGGCCAGAGACCCGGGTTGCCCTTCGGGTACCACCAGTCCTCACCGCCGCCGAGCAGGACGTCGGGACGGCTGTTCTCGATGTACTGCTTCGCGATGTCACTCTGCGAATCCCGGCTGGGCACATGCGCCGCGAACGCCGCCGGCGACGCACCCGTCACCTGCGCGGTGGTGACCAGGCCGGTCGACTTCCCCGCCCGTTTCGCCCGTTCGAGGATCGTTTCCAGCGGCCGGCCGTGGACGTCGACGCCGACGGCGCCGTTGCGCGTCTTGTGCCCGGTCGCGAGCGCGGTGGCCGCCGCCGCCGAATCGGTGACGATCTCGTCGGGATCGTCCGACGACGTCCGCACGAGACCGGTGACCGGGAGGTCGTCCATCGCGAGGTCGCCGTGTTTGCCCTTGAGCGCGAGCCGCAGCAGGTCCCGTTGCCCCAGGCCCAGCCCGTCACCCTGGAGATAGATGATGTTGCGCGCCACCGGCGCCCCGGCCTCCGCCGTCGTCCGCGCGACGGCGGCCGAGCCACCGCACAGGACCACCAACACCGTCGCCGCCGCCAGACCACGTACGCGCATCTCGCCTCCATTAGTTAGGAACCTTTCCTAACAGAGAATCCACGAGAAGGCGAGAGGCGGCCCGAAGGCTATCTGGAAGACATACCCCCGGACGCTGACGATCCAGACCCCACGATCGGGTCGTGACGGTCTTGCCGCCGCTGGGTCTCTCAGACGTGGCAGCGAACGGGGGAACCCGCGAACTTCCCGGAAAGCCAAGGAAATCCGAATCGAGGAGACAGCGATGACGAACAGCCAAGGCGAACTCGAACTCCGCCGCCGAGAACGGCGCACTCGTCTCCACTCAGGGCGTGACCACGATCGCCGACACCGTCGTGCAGAAGGTCGCGGGCCTCGCGACCCGTGAGATCACCGGCGTCCACGCGCTGGGCGGCGGCGCCGGACCACACGCCATCGGTCTCTATGCCAGGTCGATCATCGCGACGGCCGGGGTGGACGGTGTCCGCGAACCGCCAAGGGGTTCGGCGGTGATGCCGACCCGGTCGATCCGCCCCGGCAGATCCGCGAGGATCGGACGAGTCCGATGTGGACCGTCCGGGGTGAGCAGTCCGGCCGAATGCACGCCGCTCGCCCCGATGAGCCAGACCTGATAGACCCGGCCGGGTGCCAGCGGCGGCAGCTCGCCTGCCAGTACGACGACCTTGCCCTGGCTCTGCGACGTCACCACCGTGGCCGTACCGGGCACGGCTCCCTTCACCGTGGCGGCGTCGGGCGCGGTGAGCACCGAGTTCACCGAAGCGAGCTGCTGCTGGGCGGGATCCGCGCCCGGCTCGGTGGTCGTGGTCGCCAGGCCGAACACCAGCGCCCCGACGGCGGCGGCCGCCGCACTCCACAACGCGATCCGCACGGACGGCTTCTTCGACGGCTCGGCGCGCCGGACCGCCGCGACCAGCGGTGGCCATTGGCGGGTATGGGAAACCTGGACGAGCGTGACTTCCCGCAATCCCGGCGGCGGCGTGCCGGTGACGGCCGTGCCCAGCCGGGCCGCGGTCTCCCGCAGTTCCTGGACCTCCTGGCGGCAGGCGTCGCAGCCCCGCAGGTGCCGTTTGAACGCCGCGGCCTCCACTTCCGGGACGGCGTCCACGGCGTACGCCCCGGTCAGTGTGTGCAGTTCCGCGGTCATTGCCCCACCCCCAGACAGTCACGCAGCCGGATCAGGCCGTCGCGGATGCGTGTCTTCACCGTGCCGGGCGCGGTGTCGAGCACCTCCGCGACCTCCGGGTAGGTGTAACCGTTGTAATAAGCGAGCACGACGGATTCGCGTTGCAGATCGGTCAGTGCCTTAAGACACTGGCGGACCCGCTCCTGTTCCAGATTGGCGATGGTCGACTCGGCGACCTCGTCGAACGGGCGCCGGAAATCGAGTCTGCCCGCCTTGTCGTCCCGGTCGAGCGCGGCCTGATGCGAACGGACCCGGTCCACCGCCCGCCGATGCGCGATGGTGAGCACCCAGGCCAGCGTGCTGCCCTTGCCCGGTTTGAACCGGGCCGCGGTCCGCCAGACCTCCACCAGGACCTCCTGGGTCACCTCCTCCGCGAACGTGCCGTTGCGGACGACCCGGTTCACCACACCCCACACCGGTCCCGCGACGACGTCGTACAGGTCGGCGAACGCCTTCTCGTCCCCGGCCGCGACCCGTTGCATCAGGCTCGCTCCGGCAGGCTCCGCCCCGGTGCCGCCGTTTTCACGCGGACTCGTCCGTACACCCTCGACCATCAAGCTGCCTCCACCTCACCCGACGCCCGGATACGCGGTTTCCCGGCGTCTTGAGGGATTCGGTGCCGACGCGTGCCTGGACTGGTCCGGTGGTGGAACCCACCCGAACGGGCGTGCTTCAGGAACCGCCCTGCTCGGCCAGCACGTCGTCCATTGTGGACCGCAGATGCCGCAGGAATGACTCGAAGCGCTCGATCTCCTCGGCCGGGTACGCCGCCACCAGCGCCGCGAGTCCGGCGCTGAACGGCCCGAAGAACTCCCGCGCGGGTCCCTGGATGTCGGGGCCGCTGCGCAGGGTCACCACCCGCCGGTCGGTGTTCTCCCGGGTCCGGACCACGTAGCCGAGGCTCTCCAGCCGGTTCAGCAGGTTCGTGGTCGCGCCGGAGGTCAGCGAGATGCGTTCGCCGAGCCGGGCCGGGGAAAGCGGTGAGCCGGTGTCCTCCGCGTAGAGGATCTCCACGAGCGCGGCCGCGTCGGTGGCGTGCAGGCCGAGCCAGTTCGCGAACCGGCGGGTGAACTCGGTGTAGTTCGCGCCGAAGCTCCGGAGGCCGTCCAGCAACGACGTGACCCGATCCTCCACCGAACCTCCTCGAGTAGGTGTTTTGACAACCTACCGGCCGCGAATATACCTTCACCATGAAGCTACTTTCTCATGAAGGAGTTGTCTTGCTCCCCGACCCGTTCGCCGCGACGACCCGCGGTATCACCGAACCCGACCCCGTCCGCCCCGCGCTGCGTGCCGCCGGCCCCGTGGTCGAAGTGGCCGCCCCGCAGAGCGGCAGTGCCTGGATCGTCACCGAGGAGAAACTGGCCCGCCAGGTCCTGTCCGATTCGCGGATCGCCAAGGATCCCGCGTTCGCCCCCGAAGGCTGGACCGGGCTCGAACAAACCGCCGCCGAACAGCCGTCCCTCACCACACTGGACGGCCAGGATCACACGGCATTGCGGCGAGCGCACGCTCCGCTGCTGAGCGCCAAACGGATCCAGGCACAGTCGGACCGGATCCACCAGATCGCCCGCGTACTGCTGACGGACCTCGGCGGCGAAACCGTCGACCTCATGGACGGCTTCTCCACCCGCTTCCCGCTCACCGTGCTGCTCGACCTGCTCGGCATCCCGCTCCACCTGCTCGACGCCGCCGTCGACGCCTGCCGCCGCATGTCCGACCCCGAGCCGGGCGCACAGGGCAAGGCCATCGCCGCACTCGCGGATCTGGCCGCCGCGGGACTGACACCCAACCGGAACGGGCTCGCGACGGAACTACGCGACCAGCTCCCGTCCGGGTCGTCCGAGGACGACCTGCGGTATCACCTGTTCTCGTTGATCTTCGCCGGGCAACTGACCACCGACGCGTCACTCGGCTTCCTGATCGCGCGGCTCCTCGACGGGGACACCGACCCCGAGGAACGCCTGGTCCGCGAAACGCTTCGGGAGCACCCACCCGCGCCGTTCACCCTCTGGCGGTTCACCACCACGGAACTCGACCTCGCCGGGATCCGGCTCCCCGCCGGGGCACCGGTGCTCGTCGACATCCAGGGCATCAACACCGACCCGGCGCGGAAGCCGGGCCCGGACCTGACCTTCGGTGCGGGACCGCATTTCTGCGTCGGCGCCCAGCTCGCGCAGCTCGAACTGCGGGCGGCGGCGGCGGTCTTGCGCACGGACTTCCCCCGTGCCCGGCTCGCGATGCCGTACGCCGAACTCCGGCAGTCGTTCCTCGGCGGCATCCAGGGCACGCGGCTCACCAGCCTGCCGGTGCGCTTACACGGCTAGTGGTCCCGGGTGACAGGGACTGTCGTGCGGGACTGTGTGGATTTTGGATCGTCTAACGCGCCGACATCCACACAGTCCCCATAACCCGGATCCTCACACGAAGATCAGCCGGACCAGCCGCTCAGCCGGGACAAAAGCCGCTCCAGTACTTCGGGATCGGCGCCGACGGGTGCACCGGAGACGGGCTCGTCCACCAGTGTCCGGCGGTCGCCCCGGCGCGGCAGCTGTACCTGTCCGGCGGACAGGCCACCGGGCAGCGGCAGTTCGCACCAGGTGGTCACACCGCCGGTCTCGCATGGCACCACGCCGGTTCGCTCGCCCGCCGCGGGCGTCGGCGCGGCCAGCCGATCGAGGTCGTGATCGACCTCGATGACCAGCACGTCGGCCTTCAGCCGCAATCTCAGCGTCAGGAACGGGGGCGTCTTCGGGTCGGCCGCGTCGACGAGCGCGCCCACCAGTTTGGCGGCGGCGGTCTTCGCCTGATCGAGCAACGGCCGCAAGGACCAATCCGACAAGATGAGACGGACGAAGAGCTCGGAGCACAACACGGCATTCGGTTGTGCCACCAGCCGGAGATCGTCCACCTGGGAAGTGCGCGCGCTCAAACCAAGGCCTTCCTCGTCGACGTGCGAGCACGCATCATGCCACCCCATCCGGTGATGGACTCAAGCCGCCTCGACGATCGCCTCCACCGCGGTACGCCAGAGCCCAGCCAGGTCACGGACCTCTTCCTCGGCAAGCAACCCCGCCACCCAGCCCCAATAGGACACCAGTTCGGGTCCCTCGGGATGATCGACGATCCACAGACTGGCTTCCAGGACGTGCGAAACCCGCATCCCTGGTTCGCTGCCACCACCCATGATCGTCGGCGCGTCGGCGAGGGGCAGCCAGTTCCGGTTCTGGCCGGCGGCGGTGAACCGGCCGAGGTAGTTGAACTTCAGCCGCGGCGGCGTCAGTGCCGCGAGCCTCGGCGCCGTGTCCGGGTTGAGGTAGCGCAACATTCCGTAACCGAGCCCGCTGTCCGGCAACGCCCGCAACTGGTCTCGCACCCGCCCCACGGCTTTGCCGAGGTCACGCCCGGCGAGGACGTCGTCCCAGCCGACGTCGCCCGTGTCGAACCACGCCGGGAAGACGTTGACCAGCCAGCCGACCGTGCGCGAGGTGTCCGTCCGGCCGGAGACCGGGTTCCGGCCGTGCCCTTGCAGATCCACCAGCACGCCGGTAGTACCACGCCACCGGGCGAACGCCAGCGCCAGCGCGGTGTAGAGCGCATCGTGTGCCCCGCAAGAGAAAGCGGCCGGGACGGTGGTGAGCAACGAACGGGTCAGCTCCGTCGGCAGCGAAAGCCCGAAGGTACGCAACGACGACACGGTGTCGCGGTCCGGATCGAGCGGACGGCGTTCGATCCTCGGGTTCGGCCGACGGAGGATGTCCGTCCACAATGGAAGCTCCGCGATCCGTTCCTGGCTCGTCGACCGATCGGCCAGGTCCCGCGACCAGGCCCAGAACGACGTCGCGGGTGGGGGGAGTTCCGGTTCCACGCCCACTCGGATGGCGTCACAGACCGTGCCGAGTTCTTCCAGCAGGACCCGCCACGACATCGCGTCGATCACCAGGTGATGGGCGACGAGCAGGAGCCTTTCCGAGTCCTCGAACCACACCGCCTGAAGCATCGTCCCCGCCTCGGGGTCGAGCCGTCGCCGGGCGGCGAGTGCTTCCGAGTCCACAGTGGACCCGGTGACCCGGCGCAGGAGCGCGGCCGCGTCGCCGAAGTCCGGTTTGGTCACTTCGAGCGCCAAACCGTGATCCCGCTTGAGTTTCGCGCGGAGGGCACCGTGCCGTTCGAGCAGGACGTCGAGCGCGGCCACCAGTTCGCTCCGGCGGAGTCCGGCCGGGGTGCGGACCAGCATGGCAAGGTGGTACTCCTCGATCGGCCCGCCGAGTTCGGCCAGCCGCGCGACGATCGGGGTCAGGCCGGTCTCGCCGACGAGATCCGCCACTTCGTCGCCGGGTCCGGCCGACAGCGGCCGGGCGACCGCCGCCAGCCCGAGCACGGTGTGTTCGGTCAGGACGTCACGCGGGGTGATCTCCAGCCCGGCCGCCCTGGCCTCGCTCACCAGGCGCACGGAGACGATGCTGTCCCCGCCGAGGTCGAAGAAGCTGTCGTCGATGCCGACCCGCCGCACGCCGAGGACCTCGGAGAACACGCCGCAAAGGATCCGTTCGGCGTCGGTCCTCGGTGCTCTGCCCGCGGTGGCCCGCTCGAAATCGGGGGCGGGCAAGGCTTCGCGGTCGAGCTTCCCGTTGACCGTCAACGGCAGCCGGTCCAGCACGACGAACGCGGCGGGCACCATATGCGCGGGCAGTGTCTTCGCGACGAACTCACGGAGGTCACGCGGTTGCTCGCCGTCCGCCGGGACGACGTAACCGACAAGCCGCCGGACACCCGGTTCGTCCTCGCGGACCACCACCGTGGCGTGGGCGACGGCCGGATGCACTGCGGCGGCGGCCTCGATCTCCCCCGGTTCGATACGGAAGCCGCGGATCTTGACCTGGTCGTCGGCACGGCCGTGATATTCGAGCGTCCCGTCGGCGCGCCACCGGGCGACGTCGCCACTGCGGTACATCAGGCCGTCGCCGAACGGATCGGCGACGAACCGGCTCGCGGTCAGACCGGGACGGCCGAGGTAGCCGCGCGCCAGTCCCGCACCGGCGACGTACAGCTCTGCCCGCACCCCCGGTGGCACCGGCCGCAGTTTCTCGTCGAGGAGATGGACCCGCAGGTCCGGAAGTGCCGACCCGATCAGGCTTCCTGGCTCCGTCGCGCACAATTCGCGGCCGAGTTCCTGATGCGTGACGTGCACGGTCGTCTCGGTGATGCCGTACATGTTCACCAGTGCCGGACCGGCCGGATGCGCCTCGTACCAGTTCGCCAGCCTGGCTAGTTTCAGCGCCTCGCCGCCGAAAACGACGTAGCGCAAGGAGTTCTCGCCGGGTGTTTCCCGGTCGGCGGCGATGAACTGCGAGAACGCCGACGGCGTCTGGTTCAGCACGGTCACCCGCTGTTCCCGCACCAGCCGGACGAACTCCGCCGGGGACCGGGTGATCTCGCGGGGCACGACGACGAGCTTTCCGCCGTGCAGCAAGGATCCCCACAGTTCCCACACGGAGAAGTCGAAGGCGTAGGAGTGGAACAACGTCCATACGTCGTTCTCGTCGAAGCCGAACGACGTCGCCGTGGTGTCGAAGAGCCGGGCCACGTTCCGGTGCGTCACCAGGACGCCCTTCGGCTGCCCCGTGGAGCCCGAGGTGTAGATGGCATAGGCGGGATTGTCCGGCGTGGCAAGGCGTTCCTCCAGCGGTGCACCGGAATACGCGAGTGATTCGGCGACGGTGGTGGCCGAGACGACGACGTCCGGCCGCGCGTCGGCGAGCACGTACTCGATCCGCTCGGCGGGGTAGTCCGGGTCGATCGGCACGTACGCGCCGCCCGCCTTGAGCACCCCGAGGACGGCGACGACGAGGTCGAGGGAACGCGGGAGCAGCAATCCGGCCCGGCTCTCCGCACGGACCCCGCGCTCGATCAGCAACCTGGCGAGCCGGTTCGCGCGGACGTCGAGTTCCCGGTAGGTCAAGGAAAGCCCATCACAGACCACCGCCACGCTGTCCGGTGCCGCCGCTGCCCGCGCTTCGAACAGTTCGGGCAGCGTGACGCCCCGGCCCTGCTCGGCTGGCACCCGGTTCACGAGCCGGGCACGTTCGTCCTTTGTGGTCAGTTCAACGTCGCCGATCCGGCTCGACGGGTCGGCTGCCCACGCCACGAGCGCGTGCCGGAGGCGGTCCATCAAGCTCAGCACGGTGTCACCGTCGAAGACATCGGTGCTGTAGTTGGCCCGGCCGGTCAGACCGCCGTCCTCTTCGGCGAATTCGAGTGACAGGTCGAGTTTGGCGGTGTTCCATTCCACCGGCTCCGGCCGGACGTCCAGCCCCGGCAGCGAAAACACCGGCCGTTCGGTGTTCTGCACGGTCAGCATCACCTGGAACAACGGGTGCCGGGACTGGGAACGTTCGGGTTTGAGCACGTCGACCAGCCGCTCGAACGGCACGTCCTGGTGGTCGTACGCGGCCAGCACGGTCTCCCGCACCTGCCCGAGCAGAGCACGGAACGACGGGTCGCCGGAGGTATCGGTCCGCAGCACCAAGGTGTTCAGGAAGCAGCCGACGAGATCCGCGAGTGCCTCGTCGGTGCGGCCGGCGATGGGGCTGCCGATCGGGATGTCGGTGCCCGCACCCATTCTGGTGAGCAACGCGGCGAGTCCGGCCTGCAGCACCATGAACAGCGTCGTCCCGGTTTCACTGGCGAGACCGGCGAGCGCGCGGTGGACCTCGGCGGGCCAGGTGAAGGTCGCCAGTTCACCCCGGTAAGTCGCGACGTCGGGACGCGGCCGGTCGGCGGGCAGCGTGAGCTCCGACGGCAGCTCCGTCAGCGCGGTCCGCCAGTACGCGAGCTGCCTGCCGAACAGGCTGCCGGGATCGCTTTCCGCGCCGAGCCGGGCGCGCTGCCACAGCGTGTAATCCGCGTACTGCACCGGAAGCGGCGGCCACGCGGGCGCCGTCCCTTCGATCCGGGCCGCGTACGCCTTGGAAAGATCACGGAAGAACAGTGCCTGCGACCAGCCGTCACCGGCGATATGGTGATAGACCCCGCATAGGACCTGGGTTTCCGGGCCGAGTTCGAACAGGGTCACCCGCAAGGGTGTCTCGCAGCTGAGGAAGAATTCGTACGCCGCCGCGTCGGCGATCTTCGACGGCAACTCGGCTTCCGTGGTGGGCACCACGTCGAATTCCGGTGCCGCCACGGGGAGGACGACCTGGCTCGGGACCCCGCCGTCGTGCGGGAACACCGTCCGCAGGACTTCGTGCCTGTCCGCGACGTCGGCGAGTGCGGCCCGCAGCGCCACGCGATCGAGACGTCCGGTCAGGCGCAGGCTCCAGACCATGTTGTAGGCGTGCCCGATGCCGTCGAGCTGCTGCAGGTACCAAAGCCGTAGCTGCGCCGAGGAAAGCGGGACCACGCCGGGCCTCGGATGGCGGCCGAGTGGCCTGCTCGCGGAGTCCGCGCCGGTCAGCCGTCGCGCCAGCGCGGCAACCGTCGGCGCGTCGAACAGGTCACGCACCTTCAGTTCGACGCCGAGCACACCACGCGCCTTGCCGACCAACCGGGTCGCCAGCAGTGAATGCCCGCCGAGGTCGAAGAAGTCGTCGTCGATACCGGCCCGGTCCAGGCCAAGCACGTCGGCGAACAAGGCGGCGAGCACGGCCTCCTCGGTCGTCCTCGGCGCCCGGTACTCGCCGGCCGCGAAGTCCGGCTCAGGCAGTGCCTTGCGGTCCAGTTTCCCGTTGGCGGACAGCGGAAGCCGGTCGAGCGCGACCAGGCCCGACGGGACCATGAACTCCGGCAGGCGCCCGGCTGCGAAATCACGCAACCCGGTCAGGTCGACGTCCGCGGGCACGACGTACCCGGCCAGCCGCTTGCCGTCGATGGCGACGACGGCGGCCTGGTCGACGCCGGGATACGCGGTGAGCGCGGCCTCGACCTCGCCCGGCTCGATCCGGAATCCCCGCACCTTGACCTGGTTGTCGCTCCGGCCCGCGTATTCGAGGCCGTCCCCGGTCCAGCGGGCGAGGTCACCGGTCCGGTACATCCGCGAACCCGGCGTGGCGAAGGGATCGGCGACGAACCGTTCCGCCGTCTGCCCGGACCGGCCGTGGTAGCCGCGGCCGACGAGACCGGCGACGTACAGCTCCCCGGCGACGCCTTCCGGCACCGGCCGCAGTCCCGGGCCGAGCACATAGGCACGCATGTTACCCAGCGGCGTCCCGATCGGAACGGCGGCCGCGTCGCCGTCACCGGCCAGGAAAGCACTGGCGTAGAAGGATTCCGTCTGCCCGTAGGCGTTGACGACCCGGATACCGGGGAACGCCGACCGCACCCGGCGGACCAGGGACGACGGCAGTGCTTCCCCCGCGAACACGACGGTGTCCACAGTGGTCTTTCCGGCGAGTTCGTCCACCAGTTCGGCGAAGACGGACGGCACGGTGGAGATCACGCCTCCGTGCCAGCCGCCTCGTTCGCCCAGCGCGAGGACGTCACGGGCGATCTCGACCGTTCCGCCGTGGCACAACGCGGTGAAGATCTCGAAGACGGAGACGTCGAAGTTGATCGAGGTCCCGGCGAACAGCCGCACTCCTGGCGCCATGCCCACGACGGGTGCCATCCGCAGCACGCCGTTGACGACGCAGTCGTGTGTGATGGCGACGCCCTTGGGAGTACCCGTCGAGCCGGAGGTGTAGAGCACGTAGGCGAGATTTCCCGGCTGTGCCGCTTCCGGCTCGCGCTCGGGACCGTGGTCGTCCAGGTACAGCGGCGTCGCGTCCTCGGGCAGCACCGCCGCGGCATCGGCAGTGGTGACGATCAGGTCCGGCCGCGCGTCGGTGAGGGCCTGCGCCAGCCGCGCGCTGGGATACCGGGGATCGATCGGCAGGTACGCCGCTCCGGACTTCAGCACCCCGAGCAGTCCGGCGACCAGATCGGCCGACCTTTCCACGGCCACCCCGACCACCGTTTCCGGCCGGGCACCGTGTCCGGCGAGCCGGCGCGCCAGGCGATTCGCCCGCGCGTCCACCTCCGCGTACGTCCAGCTCTCACCCTCGCAGACGACCGCGACCGCGTCGGGTGTCGCCGTCGCCTGCCGCTCGAACAAGCCGTGGATCGTGGCCGCCGGGGTCGGCTCGGCGGTGTCGTTGTGCTCGTCCAGCCGGTTCCGTTCCGCCGCGGCGAGGACGTCGACGGTCGCGATCCTGGCGTGGGGTTCGGCCACCAGCAGACGCAGGACGCGTGCGAGCCGGCCGGCGATTGCCGTTGCCGCGTCCGGAGTGAAGAGGCCGTGCTGGTGCTGCAAGGAAAGCCGGGGATGCGGGTCTGCGGCGGCGAGCACGGTCAGCGGATAGTGGGTGCCGGAGCGCGGCCGGACACCGGTGAACGCGATCCCGGCGGTCGTACCGGCGTCGGACAGCCCGGCGCGGTCGATCGGGTAGGACTCGAAGACGACCAGCGTGTCGAACAAGGTCGGCAATCCGGTCGCCTGCTGGATCTCGCTCAGCCCGTGATGGTGGTGGTCGAGCAGCGCGGCCTGACGGCGCTGCAATCCGGTCAGCAGCTCCGCGAACGTCTCGTGCGGTGACGTCTCGACCCGCACCGGCACGGTGTTGATGAACAACCCGACGATCGAGGCCACCCCCGGCAGCGCCGACGGGCGACCCGAGACGGTGGCGCCGAAGACGACGTCGCGCCGTCCGGTCAGCTGTCCCAACAGGACGGACCAGGCGCCTTGGATCAGCGTGTTGACCGTGACACCGAGTTCGGCCGCGCGGCGCGTCAGCCCAGCCGGACCGCCCTCGGGTAGCGGCACCTCGACCTGGCCGACACCGTCCTTTCCGGACAGTCCGGCGGGGGCGAGCAAAGTCGGTTCGTCGACACCGTCCAGTTCGGCGGCCCAGGCGCGAGCGGCCTCGGCGTGGTCCTGCCGTGCCCGCCACGCCAGGAAGTCACGGAAGCCGCGGACGTCCGGGAGGGCCGAGCCGCTGTAGAGCCGGAGCAGATCCTCCATCAGCAGCGGGAGCGACCAGCCGTCGAAGAGCGCGTGATGCGCGGTGAGCACCAGTTCGGACCGCTCGTCCGCGAGCCGCACCAAGGTCATCCGCAGCATCGGCGGCCGCGCGAGGTCGAACGGCGTGGCGTGATCCTCGTCGAGCACTCTCTCCAGCGCACCCTCGTTTTGCCGGAGATCGACCTCTCGCCAAGGCAATTCGACGTCGTCGAGCACCAGCTGGACCAGATCGCTGGTGCCGCCGGCCACGAACGCCGTCCGCAATCCGGCGTACCGGTCGAGGATCGCTTGTCCGGCGGCACGCATTCGCGCCGAATCGACCGGGCCGGACACGTGAAACGCGAGTTGCATCAGATAGGCGTCGTACGCGGTGTCGGCCAGCATCGAATGGAAGAGGAGCCCGGACTGCAACGGGGTCGACGGCCAGACGTCGGCGAGCCCCGGATACGTCCGCTCCCACTTCTCCAGTTCCTTCTGCGACACCGAAACCAGCGGCAGATCGGACGGCGTCAGGCCGCCCGCCCCCTGCCCGGCGACGTGGCCCGCCAGCCCGGTCAGGGCCTGACACCAGAGGTCGGCGAGTTCCTGGACGTCTTCGCGGGTCAGCAGTCCGGTGGGGAAACCGAAGTGTGCCACGATGTTCGATCTGTCGACCAGCGCGTTGATTTCCACAGTGGACAGTGCGGGCCGCGTCGGATCCGGTGCCGCGACGAGATCGGTGAGCCCACTCGCCTGCGTCCACGGTTCCCCGGACTGCGCCGGGAACCGGCCGAGATAGTTGAACCCGATCTGCCCCGACGGATGCCGTGCCAGCACCGGCCCGGTCTCGGGGTTCAGATGGCGCAGCAAGCCGTACCCGATGCCCTTGTCCGGCAGGGCACGCAGTTGTTCCTTGACCGCCTTGACGGCGTCACCGGCGGCCCTCCCGCCGTCGAAGGCATTGTCGAGGTCGATCCCGGTCAGGTCGAGGCGGACCGGATACATACTGGTGAACCAGCCGACCGTACGGGAAAGGTCCGCGCCGGGCACGATCTCCTGTTCCCGGCCGTGTCCCTCCAGCCGGATGACCGCGGTCGTCTCGTCCACGCCGCGCTTCTCGCGCCACTTGGCGACGGCGAGGGCGAGCGCGGCCAGCAGGCCGTCGTCGACTCCGGCACGGAACGCGGCCGGAAGCGCGGTGAGCAGCGCCTTCGTTTCCGCCACCGGCAACCGGACGGCGACGGTGTCCACTGTGGACGCGAGATCACGCGCGGGATCGAACGGACGCGAACCCAGCTCCGGGTCCGGACCCTCCACTATTGCCTTCCACTGGGCGAGTTCGCCGACCCGCTCCGGCTTGGCCGCCTCTTCGACGAGGGCGTGCGCCCAGCGGCGTGCCGACGTGCCCACCGGCGGAAGCTCCTGCTTCCAGGCGGCGGCGAAGTCGGGCAGCAAGATCCGCCAGGAGACGCCGTCGACGACGAGGTGGTGCAGCACGATCAGCAGCCGCCCGGCACCGGACGGGGGGTCGAACCAGACGAACCGTGCCATCACCCCGGCCGCGGGGTCGAGCATCCCGGCCGCCACGTCCAGTTCCGCCGCGACCTCCTCGGTTTCCACGTGACGCAGGAGCGAGGCGGCGTCGACCGAACCGGGCGGCCCGGTCACCAGACCGTCGGGCACGAGCCTCGACCGGAGCAGATCGTGCCGGTCGAGAACGGCCGCGATCGTCCGGACGAGGCCGTCGGCGTCGATCCCCTCGGGCAGGACGGCCAGCATCGCCATCGAGAACCGGTCGTACTCACCGCCGAGTTCGTTCAGGTGGTGGGCGATCGGAGGCAGCGGCAGCCAGCCGATCCCGCCGCCGTCGAGTTCGTCGAGGCGCCGGACGCCGGTGTCCCGGCGGGCAACCTCGGCCAGTTCGGCGACCGTGCGGCACTCGAACACCTGGCGGGGGCTCACTTCGACCCCGGCCGCCCTGGCGCGGGTGACGACCTGGATCGAGCGGATGCTGTCACCGCCCGCGGTGAAGAAGTCGTCGTCAATGCCGACCCGGTCCACGCCGAGGACCGCGGCGTAGACCTTGGCGAGGGCGTCCTCGACGGGCGAGCGCGGCGCACGGTATTCACCGACGGCCGCCTCCGGATCGGGCAGCGCCGCCCGATCGAGCTTCCCGTTGGGGGCCAGCGGGAACCGGTCGAGGACCACGAAGTTCGCCGGGACCATGAACTCGGGGAGCCTCGCCGCGGCGAAAGTCCGCAGCTCACCGGCGGTGACCCCGGCGGTCAGGTCCGCTTCGGTACCGGTGATCCCGGAACCAGTGGGTACGACGTACCCGACCAGCCGCTTTTCCCGGACGAGGACGGCGGCCCTTGCGACGCCGGGGTGCGCGGTGAGCGCCGCTTCGACCTCGGCGGGTTCGATGCGGAACCCGCGTACCTTGACCTGGTCGTCCGCTCGACCGGCGTAGTCGAGCCTGCCGCCGGACCAGCGGGCGAGGTCGCCGGTGCGGTACATGCGGTGCCCGGCCGGGCCGAACGGATCCGCGACGAACCTTTCCGCCGTCAGCGCGGGACGTCCGTGATATCCGCGCGCCACCTCGCCGGCGACGTACAACTCGCCCACCATGCCCGGCGGCACCGGCTTCAGACCAGGGCCGAGGACGTAGGTCCGCATGTTGCCGAGCGGCGTCCCGATCGGCACAACCCCCTCGCCGTCGCCTTCGAAGATTGTGGCGTAGAAGGATTCCGTCTGGCCGTAGGCGTTCACGACCCGCACACCGGGGAGCGTCTCGTTCACCTTGGCGACGAGTTCGGAGGTCAGCGCCTCACCGGCGAAAACGACGGTTTCGATGTCGATCCGGTCGCGCAGCTGGTCGACGAGTTCGGCGAAGACCGACGGCACCGTGCTGACGACGCTCCCGGTCCAGCCACCGCGGTCGCCGATCGCGAGGACGTCCGGCACCACCTCGACGCTGCCACCGTGCGCGAGCGTGGTGACGATCTCGAAGACCGAGACGTCGAAGTTGACCGACGTGGCCGCCAGCGTCCGCGTTCCCGCACCGATTCCGACCGCGGGTGCGAGCCGCGAGACACCGTTGACGACGCCCGCGTGAGTGATGGCCACGCCCTTCGGCCGTCCGGTGGAGCCGGACGTGTACATCACGTACGCGAGGTCGGCCGGGAGCGCGGGGCACACGACGGGCTCTGCCGCCGAGAAGTCGATCTCCTCCAGCAGGACACGCGGGATGTCGTTGCGCGGCAAGACATCCTGTGCTCCGGCGTCGGTGAGGATCACCTGCGGGCGGGCGTCGGACAGGATGACGTCCAGCCGTTTGCTCGGGTACTTCGGATCGATCGGCACATACCCGGCGCCGGACTTCAGCACGCCCAGCAATCCGGGAACCAGCTCCGCCGTCCGCGACAACGCCAGCCCCACCAAGGAACCCCGGCCGACGCCGCGTTCGGCGAGGGCCCGGGCCACGGCGTCCGTACGGTCCCGCACCTCGGCGTAGGTCCAGGTGACGTCGCCGCACACCACGGCCACACTGTCCGGCGTCGCGGCCGCCTGCCGCTCGAACAACCCGGGCACGGTCAGCGTCGGCGTCGGCGTCGCGGTGTCGTTGGCCTCGCGAAACCAGGCGTTTTCATTCTCCGCCAGCAGATCCACGGAGGCGATCGGGCGCCCGGGATCGGCCAACGCGGCCTGGAGGAATGCCGCCAGCCTGGTCGCGTAGAACTCGACGTCCTGTTCGCGGTAGGTGTCGTCGGCGCCGACCTCGATGTAGAGGTCGCTGTCCGGACGGCCGTCGAAGTACATCAAGATCATCAGGCCGTCGATCGCGCCCGCCGCGGAACCGGCGAAGAAAGCCTTGCTACCGCCGAAATCCAGCTCGTGGGAGAACAGCATCAGGTTCAGGTTGGGCCCGAACCGGCCGGTGATCGAGCCCTGTTCGCGCGTCGACAGGGAGACGTCGTACGCGGCGTGCGCGAAAACGGCCTTCATCTCGGCGGCCACGGATTCGGCGACGTCGAGGACACTGGACGCGACCGGCACCTCCGCGTGGATCGGCACGATGTTCGCGCGCAGGCCGTAGGTCTTCTTCAGCGGGCCGGGCCGGTTCGCCGACGTCATGGAGAACGTGAACTTCGGCTGACCGGCGAACTGGCGGAAGAAGGCCGCGGCACCCGCGGTCAGGAGTGTGGTCAGGGGGACCGCGCCGGTCCAGGTGTCCACGACGTCGCGCGCCACGGACACGGTGTGGTGAGCCTGCGTCGTCCCCCGCTCGCCGGGAAGCCGGACCGCCGCCGGAACCTCGGCGAGGTGCTCCCGCCAGAATGCGGCGTCGTCCTCCGCGGTCTCGTCGGCCACGGCGGGCTCACTGGACACGGACGACTCGGGCACCGGTTCGCCATCGGAGAGCGCCGTGTAGATCTCGGCGACGCGGCGCGAGAAGAGGCGGATCATGCCGTAGCCGTCGGTCACGATGTGATGGAAGGCCACCACGAGCGCGAACCGGGACTCGGCGATCTTGATCAGCGCCGCGTCGAAGAGCCGATCCCGCGCCAAATCGACCGGCCGCCGTTCGAGGTTCGCGATTTGCTCCCGCGCCGCGGCTTCCGGGTCGGACTCGCCGCTGACGTCGGCGTAAACCGGCTTCCAGTCACCGAGTGCGCGAGGCACCAGGCGCAACCCGCCCGCGGCTTCCTCGAAGTTGACCAGCGCGGTTCTCGCCTCCCCGAAGGCGATCCGGAGCGCGGTGTCCATTCTGGACGGTTCGACCGGCCCGTCGGCGATCCACCGGGCGGAGATGGTGTTCGGCCTCTCGGGCGCCAGATTCTGCGCCAGCCACACGGCTTTCTGCGCCGACGACACTCGCGGAGAACACAAACCGACCATCCCCTTAAGACGAAGCAACCCCTGCTTCCAGCGTCCGGTCGACAGGACGTCATGGTCAAGACGCCGGGCTCCCGCTACGCCCTATTGGCAGCCGCGGGGCTCCGTGGCTGCGCCGCAAGTACGTGAAGGTCCCCTTCCTGTACCTAGGCGCAAGGAAGGGGCCTTCATGTACTCCCGGCGGCGCACCGCCAGCGACCCCCTCCCCGCAACCCCCAGCCCTCCGCGATCCCGCGTGAAGGCCCCCTTCCCTCGGCTGAGCCGAGGGAAGGGGTCCTTCACGCGCAAAGCGAACGTGGGGTGCGTGGTGCTTTGGTCTAGTGAGAATGGGGGGCTTTGGTACTGGCCAGGGGGCCAAAGGGCGCGCAGAGTGGTCGGCGTGAGCATCGCCTTCCTGATCACCACGCTGGTCGTGGTCGCCACGCCCGGCACCGGCGTGGTCTACACCCTGTCCGCCGGGCTGACCCGCGGGAAACGCGCGAGCGTACTCGCCGCGACCGCCTGCACGCTCGGCATCATCCCGCATATGGTCGCCGCGATCACCGGCCTCGCGGCGCTGCTGCACGCGAGCGCGGTGGCCTTCGAAATCATCAAGTACCTCGGCGTGGCCTACCTTCTCTACATGGCGTGGGCGACGTTGAGGGACCGGGACGCGATCGTCGTCGATGGCGATACCGAGCCCAAGCCGGCGCTGCGGACGATCACCTCCGGCGTGCTGATCAACGTCCTGAACCCGAAGCTGACGCTGTTCTTCTTCGCGTTCCTGCCCCAGTTCGTCCCGGCGGGCGAGCCCGGCTCCCTTCCGCGGATGCTGTTGCTGAGCGGGGTGTTCATGCTGGCGACGTTCGTGGTGTTCAGCGTGTACGGCGTCCTCGCCGCCGGTGTGCGCCACCACGTCATCTCCCGGCCACGCGTACTCGCCTGGATGCGGCGGATCTTCGCCGGTTCCTTCGCCGCGCTCGGCGCCAAACTCGCCTTCACCACCCAGTAGACAGGTTTCGCATGCGACTCCAGCACAGTCCCGAGGTCCGCGCCGGGCATCCCGCCCTCGCCGTCGGGACGCTCACGGCCACCGGGATCACCACCGCACTGCCGGTCGACATCGACAAGTTCCTCGCGCGGGCGTCGCGACGGCTCGCGGACGGGCCGGAATCGGAGTTCCCCGAAATCCAGGCCTGGCGCCGGGCGTTCGGCAAGATGGGGCTGAAGCCGACGCAGTACCGCTGCGCGTCGGAGTCCCTGCTGCGCCGGCTGCGGAAAGAGGGCACGCTGCCCCGGATCCACCCGGTGATCGACCTCTGCAACGCGGTCTCGGTCGCGTACGCCATCCCGGTCGCGGTCCTCGACGTCGCGAAGATCGGCGGCTCGCTCGAAGTCCGTCACGCCCGGGGAGACGAGAAGTACGTGACCTTCGCGGGCACCGTGGAGCAGCCGAACCCGGGCGAAGTGATCTTCGCCGACGAGGACGGTCAGGCCCATGCCCGTCGGTGGACGAACCGGCAGAGCGGGCATTCGGCGGTCTCCGCCACGACGTCCGACGTGCTGATCGTTTCGGAAGGCCTGCACGCGACGGCGGCCGAAGACGTCCGGCTGCTGATCGAGGCCATCGCGGGCGAACTGACGGCGGCGGGTGTGCCGCTCACGAGGCCTTGAGTGCCTTCTCCAGCCCGGCCCGGGTCATCTTCGACCGTCCCTTGATGTCCCGCTCCCGTGCCAGCTTCTCCAGATCCGCCTTCGACAACGACGACAGGTCCTTCTTCTTCGAGGACTTGACGCTCTGCGAAAGCGCCTCCAGCAGGTCGACGACCTTCGTCGGCTCACCCGGCTCGGTACCGGGCGTGATGGTCTCGCCCTTCTTCTTGGCCTTGATCAGCTCCCGCACCCGATCGGTGTAGGTGTCCCGGTACTCCTCGGGCCGCCAGTCGTCGCTCATCGCGTCGATCAGGTCGACCGCCATGGCGAGTTCCTTCTTGCCGCGTGCCTTGTCCGGCAGATCCGGCAACTGTTCGGCGGGGTCGCGGAGATCGGCGGCGAAACGCAGGGTGTCGAGCACCATGACCCCGTCCCCCGAACGGACCAGCGCCAGATACTCGCGTCCACGCATGACGAACTTCGCGACCCCGGCCCGGCCGGACGAGCGCATCGCTTCGAGCAGCAGGGCATACGGACGCCGAAATTCCTCTTTCGACGGCGCCAGCCAATAGGTCTTGTCGAAGAACACCGGGTCGACGCCGTCCAGTTCGACGAAGCTCTCGATGTCGAGTGACTTCGACCGGCCCGGGGCGATCTCGTCGAGTTCCTCGGGTTCGACGAGCACGTACTCGCCGCTGTCGAACTCGTAGCCCTTGACGATGTCGTCGTAGTCCACTTCCTTGCCGGTGCGCTCGTTCACCCGCCGGTACCGGATGCGGTCCTCGGTCCCGCGCTGGAACTGGCGGAAGTGCACCGTGTGGTCCTCGACAGCGCTGTACAACCGGACCGGCACCGTCACCAGACCGAGTGAAAGGGAACCGCTCCAGACCGGGCGCATGGGCACACTCCTCTCGTCCACCGCCGGGTACCCCGGATCACGGCCGATCACACCGGACCACCCGGCGGACGGGCGCGAGCACCGGTTCGGTCAGCCGGTGGGTGACGCCGCGGGCCCGGAACGACCACGACGGCATCCGGCCCGCCAGGCTGACGGCCCAGTCCAGCACCATCCGGGTGACGAGCACGATCAGGAACAGCGTGAGCAGGACGCCCAGCAGAGTGCCGAGAGCATTCATGACGGCACACTCCTCTTTACCCCAGTGTGCCGCGCGTTTCTGAGAGGAAGCTGTCCGGCGAGGGTGCTCCCAGGGCGGTTGACCACCCCCAGATCGAAGGCCAACCGCCGTGGAGCCCCTTCACGCGGCCTCGGCGCGCTGCCCCGTCGCGCCGAACCCGCCCAGCCGATGCCTCCAGCTTTCCAAGGCCCTGCATCGGAATTACATCGGCTCGCCACCGGCGGCCGTCCGCGCAGTTCAAGGGGTTACGGGAGTAGAATCAGACCGGTTCCAAGGCAGGCACCGGGCCATCGGCTAGGCCGAATGCCGGGCGGCGTTCCCCCATGCCGACCTGGCTGGCGGCCGAAACGGCGGTTAGGGTGCTGATCACCGGGCGAGCGGACTGGGAGGTAGTGCTTGAGCACACCCCAAGGTCTCGGACGACATAGTCGCATATGACCGTCGATCCTTTACCTGAAACGGCGGGATCGCCGCGAACCGGCGGTGATCCGACGAGTACCGGTCAGCTCAGTTTCTCCGTCCTCGGCTCGCTCGAAGCCGAGGTCGACGGTGTCCCCGTCCGGCTCGGCGGACGCCGTGAACAACGTCTGCTCGCCTCCCTGCTGATCAACGCGGGCAGGCTCGTCCCGGCGTCCTACCTGATCGGCACGATGTGGCCGGAGAGTCCGCCGAAGACCGCCGTGCGCCAGGTCAGCAACGCGATCGCCCGGCTGCGGCACGACCTGGGTGTGGCGCGATCGGCCGTCATCACCACCGGTTCGGCGTACCGCATCGCCACCAGCAGCGCCTCCCTCGACTCGGCCCGCTTCGAAGCGGACTACCGCCATGGCGCGGAACTCCTGGCGGCCGGGCTGATCTCGCAGGCGGCCGGCAAGCTCGCGGACGCGCTCGCGCTCTGGCGCGGCCCTGCCTTCGACGGCCTCGACGGTGACGCCATCGAGCAGACCGCGCGACGGCTCGACGAAGAACGCCTCGCCGCCTGCGAGCTCCTCATCGGTGCCCGGCTCCGGCTCGGGGAGACCGACGCGGCGGTCCGCGAGGCCTTCGACCTCGCCTCCCGGCATCCCACTCGCGAGACCCTGCAGTGCCTGACCATGCTCGCGCTCTACCGGGCGGGCCGTGGCGCCGACGCGCTCCGTGCGTTCGACCGGACAAGGACCGCGCTGGCCGAGGAGCTCGGCGTCGACCCGAGTGCCGAACTGACCGCGCTCCACCAGCAGATCCTGCGCACGGACGCCGAACTGATGGAGGACAGCTCCCTCGTCCGCTACGGCGTGGGCGGGCTACGGGCCGGGCTGGACACCGGCGGACGGCGCGACGAGGCGGAGGCGCGGAAGGCCCTTTTCCCCCGTCCCGCGCAACTGCCCGCGGACCTCCCCGCGTTCGGTGGCCGGGCCGCGGAACTGGCGACGGTCCTCGAAATCGGCCGGCGCGGCCAAGCGGCGGGCCCGAGGCTGGTCGCGATCGACGGTATGCCCGGCGTCGGCAAGACCGCGCTGGCCGTCCACGCCGCGCACCGGCTCGCGCCGCTGTTCCCCGACGGACAGCTCTTCGTCAACCTCGAAGGGTTCTCCCCGGCCGGTGATCCCGTCGATCCGGCCACCGCGCTGGAGGGCCTGCTGCGGTCGCTCGGCATCCAGGGTTCGGACGTCCCCGCGGGCACCGGGGAGCGGGCGGCGTTGTTCCGCAGCTGCCTCGACGGCAAACGCATCCTCCTGGTGCTGGACAACGCCATCAGCGCGACACAGGTGTGCCCGCTGCTGCCCGGTTCGGCGAGCTGTGGCGTGCTGATCACCAGCCGGACCCGGCTGGTCGACCTCGACGGCGCGGAGCTGCTCTCCCTCGAACCGTTCAGCCGGGCGGACGCGGTGGACCTGCTCGGCCGGATCGTCGGGCCGTCCCGGCTGAAGAAGGAGTCCCCCGACGCCGCGGACCTGGTCGCGAGCCTCTGCGGTGATCTCCCGCTCGCGCTGGCCGTCACGGCGAGCAGGCTGCGGGCGCGGGCGTCCTGGACACTCGACTTCGTCGCCAGGCAATTGCGCGACGAACGGAACCGGTTCGGCGAACTCACCGCCGGGGAACGTGACGTCGCCGGCGCTTTCCGAGTGTCCTATCTGAACCTGTCCGAAGCGGAACGCCGGGTGTTCCGGCGGTTGAGCCATCATCCCGGTGCCGCGTTCGATCTCTCTTCGACGGCGGCGATGGCGCAAGTGGACCTCGGCGAGGCCCGCCGCCTTGCCGAACGCCTGGTCGACGTGAATCTTCTGCGGCAACCGTCGATGGACCGGTACGAGATGCACGACCTCCTCCGCAGCTACGCCCGTGAACTGCTGCTCGCGGAGGAGCCGGAAGACCAGCGTGAAGCCATGATGCGGCGGCTGTTCGACTACTACCGCTGCACCGTCGCCGCCGCGATGGAATTCATCGATCCCGATTCCGACGACGAGCCCCGCGACGGCCTCGAGGTCCCCAAGAGCGAATTCGGGCAGTCGTTCGCCGACTACGACCAGGCCGCGCACTGGATGGACAACCAATGGCAGAACGTCCTGCCGGTCGCCGTCGCGATGAACCATTCCCAGCACTATTCGGACCTCGTGCTCTTCTGCTCGTCGGTCTGGCGCTACTTCGACAACCGCGGCCACTACCCGCAGGCAAGGGAAATCCACACGCTCGCCCTGTCGGCAGCCAGGGCCACCGGAAATCTGGCACTGGAGTACCAGGCCTTGCACAACTACGGCCTCACTCTGTGGCGGGCACAGGAGTACACCGAAGCGAACCGCCTGTTCACCGAGGTCTTCGAACTGGCGGCGACCGCGGGTGACGTCCGGATGCAGTGCCGGGCGAAGGGGAACTCCGCCCTCACCCACTGGCTCACCGGCGAGCCCGAAAAGGCGATCGAGCAGCTCAGCTGGGTTCGCGACACCGCACAGGCCACCGGGAACGCCCTGATCGAGGCACGCGCCCGGCACCGGATCGGCCTGATCCACACCGAGAAGGGCCGCCACTTCGAAGCGGCGGGTGAGCTCGACCGGGCACTACGGCTCGCCCACGAAAACGAATCGGCCGATCTCGAAGCCGAATGCTTCATCGCCCTCGGCATCACCTCGCGTTCGCTCGGTGACAACGCGCTCGCTATCACCCAATTCGGCACCGCGGCGGAAGTGCTGGAATCGACCGGTAATCGGAGCCTGCAGCCACTCGCCCACCAGGAAATGGCGACCACTCTCGACATTATCGGTGAGCGATCGAAAGCGGAACGTCATCACCGGCTTGCTTTGCGGCTGTACACGGATCTCGGCATTTCGGACTCGCCGGAGGTCCGCGAACTCAGACAGCGCCTGAACGATCACTCGGCGTAATTCGTTGTTCGGTTCCGGTACTCTGATGGCGTAGGTATATTCACTTGACCGGAGTAACTGATCACGTAGAGGATCGGCGCTATGGAAGACGAAGACGAATTCCTGACCGAGATCGAGGCTGAGTACCGAGTACTGCAACCGTGGGGCCCGTTCGATCCACCACCGGGCAGCACACCGCCTTTCCGCCCGCGACGCTGAATGACCGGGCGGATTCGGAAAGTATTCATACGACTGGGGACTGGGGCGCAAGACATTCCATGCTGGTAAGGGTTTCCTCTTGTGGAACGCTTTACTGGTCCGAAGGTGAGCTGATCTGGGACGACCACCTCGGACATCGCCAGCTCAAACTCGCCGAAGGAACCGAACGGGTTCTGCGTTGGTTCGGTTCTTGGCGAGAACCGGAATCGGTGCGTGACGCGGACGAGGATCCCGGCACACGGGAAAGCCTCGTCCGCGTCACGCGGGCGATGATCCGGTACGAAGTGCTGGTGGTCAAAGATTCTTCCCGCCAGCGAAGGGAAGAAGAGATCCTTCGGGACTGGGGGCCGTGGGGAGCGTCCGCGAGGGCGTTCCACTTCGGCACCCGATCGCTACGGGAGACCGAGTTCACGACCAGCGAGACGACCGCGAAAACCTTGCTGGAGAAGGCGAAGGCCAGTCCTCCGCCATCTCCGGTGAGGCCATCGGGCGACTACGAGGCGATACCGCTGCCCGAACCGCCGGCCGAGTCACTGAACACGATCGGGCTCGGCGACGCACTGCACCGACGCCGGAGCGTCCGCGAGTTCGGCGAGGAACCCTTGCGGCTGCGTGCTTTGAGCACGCTGCTCACGGCGGCCCGGCCGACAAGGCCGGAGACACATCCCGACATCCCGGCCACTGGGAACGTCTTCAAGACGAGCCCGTCCGGCGGTGCGCGGCATCCCACCGAGGTGTACGTCTACGCGAGGAACGTCGAGGGCCTGGAGTGTGGGTTCTACCACTATGACGCGTTCCGGCACGGGCTCACCCCGCTGGGCGGCAAAATCGACGACGACGAACTGATCGCGCTCGCGGGTGATCAGGAGTGGACCGGGAACGCCGGCGCACTCCTGATCTACACCAGTGTCATCGAGCGGAACCAATGGAAGTACCCGGTGAGCCGGACGTACCGGATCCTGCTGATGGACGTCGGGCATCTCAGCCAGACCGTCTACCTGCTGGCGACGGCGCTCGGGCTGAACATCACCTTCACCGCGGCGCTGCGTGACGAGATGATCGAAGAACTCCTCGGCTGCGACCCGGCGAACGAACTGGTGCTCGGCATGTCGGTGCTCGGCACGGCACTGTCGTCCTCCGCGTGAAGACCCCTTCCCTCGGGTGAACTGAGGGAAGGGGCCTTCACGCGCTGTCGGTGCGACTTATACGTGGATCGAGGGTTCGGCGGCCGCCGGTGCGGCCTCCGCGCTCTCGTCCTCCTTGGGATTCCGGACCAGCAGGGAGACCAGGCCCGCCACGACGGCGACCCCGACGGCCACGCCGAACACCGTGTGCAGCCCTTGGATGAAGGTCTCGTGCGCGGCACGCGTGAGTGTCCCGACGACCTCCTGGACCTGGCCCGACGGCATTCCGGTCTGGCTCAGCTGCGTGGCGACCGCGTCCTGCGACGCGGGCCCGAAGCCCAGCTCGACCGACTTCCGGACCTCTTCGTTGTTCGCCAGCTGCTCGCCGACCGGCCCGCCGCCGCCCGCGAAGGCGCTACGGACGTTCGTCGCGAAGTTCGCCATCACCGAGGAGGCGAGCAGCGTGCCGAACACCGAGGTTCCGAGCACCCCGCCGAGCTGCGTCATCGACTGCTGGACACCGGAAGCGACACCGGCCTTGTCGACCGGGGCGTTCCCAAGGATCGCCTGCGTCGCGGCGACCATCATGAAGCCCATGCCGAACCCGCCGAGCACCAGCGAAGGCGCCAGCGTGAGCATGCCGGAATCGGTCTCCAGCAACAGGAGCACGGCCAGCGAGCCGGTGACGAAGACGGCACCGGTCACCAGCGCGCCACGGGGGCCGAGCTTGCCGGTCACCCAGCCGCCGACCGGCGACGAGATGGTGAACACCGCGGTCAGCGGAAGCAGGGCGATCCCCGCCGCGACACCGTTCTTGCCCTGCACACCCTGCAAGTAGAAGGTCAGGTAGAACAGGATCGCGTAGAACGCGAACATCACCACGACCATCAGCACGGTGCCGATCGACAGCGAACGGTCCCGGAACAGGCCGAGCGGGACCATCGGGTGCTTGCTCTTCAGCTCGATCACCAGGAAGACCCCGAGCAGGACCAGGCCCAGCCCCAAGAATCCCAGCGTATGCGTCGAGACCCAGCCCTTGACCTGCGCGTTGCTGATCGCCCATACGACGCTCACCATCGCCAGCGTGAGCGTGATCGCGCCGGGGACGTCCAGTGGCGCCGGTGTTCCCTGCGTAGACTCCTTGATGCACAGGAGACCGAGCAGCACGGCCAGCACACCGAAGGGCAGGTTGACGAAGAACACCCACGGCCAGCTCGCGACCTCGACCAGCACGCCGCCGAGGATCGGGCCGGCGGCCAGCGCCAGCGCGGTGAACGAGCTGAAGATGCCGATCGCCATCGCGAGCTTCTCCGCGGGGAACGCGGCACGGATGACCGCCAGCGCCGACGGGACCAGCAGCGCGCCGAAGATCGCCTGCAGCACCCGGCCGCCGACCAGCACCTCGATGGACCCCGCCATCCCGCAGACCGCCGAAGCGAGCGTGAACCCGCCGACGCCGAGCAGGAAGCCCTTCTTACGGCCGATCTTGTCGGCCAACGTCCCCATCGGGATCAGCAGGCCCGCCAGCACCAGCAGGTAGCCGGTGGTGACCCATTGGATCTCGTCGAGACCCGCTTTGAGGTCCGCGGCGATCGCCGGATTCGCGATCGCCACCACGGTCCCGTCGATCTGGACCACCATGATCCCGAACGCCACCGCGATCAGGCTCAGCCACGACCGCAGTGTCGTCTTGGTCGTCTCCCCCGGCCCGGCGGCAGGCGGATCGGCGGCGTTGTAGTCGAGTGCCGTATCACTCATGTCCGAGCTCCTTCCCAGTCAGATGCACAAATTTCCCAGTCACAAAAGAACGAACGAAAACCCCGGCATCGATCCCGGCTCCTTCCGGTCGGTCGTGCACTGTCCGGAGTGGACAGAGCGTGGTAAGGGTTTGCGGCCCCGGAAACCGTGGGGGTCGGCGATTCCCGGGGCCGCCGCGCGACCCGGTGAGCGCGACTGGGATCACTCATCAGCCGGGCCGAGTCAGTGCCCCGCATCGGTTTCAGATCCTCACCGGCAAGCGGACGAGGTGGTTTCCCTCGCCCGGCCAGTGCGCTTGTTCCAGCTCGTCGCGCCCCACCGCGAGCCGGAGGTCTTCGCGCTGGACGACGAGCCGATCCAGTGCGATGTCCGCCTGGAGTTTCGCCAACCCCGCGCCGAGGCAGTAGTGCGCGCCGTACCCGAACGCGACGTGGTTCTCGCCGCGCTTCGGCGCGCGGGAAAGGTCCAGCCGTTCGGGACAGCCGAATTCCCCCGGGTCGTGGTTGGCCGCCAGTATCGCGCTCGTCACGGATTCCCCGCGCTTCACCGGGCAACCGGCGAACTCGAGATCCTCCGTCGCGTACATCGAGGCTCCGATGGACACCGGCGAGATGACCCGGAGCAGTTCGTGGATCGCGCCGGAGAGCAATTCCGGCGCGGCCCGCAGCCGCACCAGTTCGGCCGGGTTGTCGAGCAGGGTGAGCACCGCGTTGGCGATGAAGTGCGCGGGTGGATGGTGCCCGGTGTTGATGAGCACGAAGACCAGCGAGATCATTTCCTTGTCGGTCGGGAGGTCCTCGTCCTCGCCGTCCCAGAGCAGCCCGGAGATCAGGTCCCCGGCCGGCTCCACCCGCCGCCGCTCGATGAGCTCCTTCGTGTAGCCCACCACTCCCTCGATACCGGCCTTGATACCGGCGGAATCGCCGTCGAAAGCGTACTGCCGGATCCACGCGCACATCCGCGGCTGATCCTCGGCGTCCACCCCGATCAGTTCGCAGATCGACGTACTCGCCAGCGGATAGCAGAAATCGTGCAGCAGATCCCCTTCGCCGTTTTCGATGAGCCGTTTGAGCAGATCGTCGGCGATCCGTTCGACGTCCGGGCGCAATTCCCGCACCCGGCGGGCCGTGAAGGTCCTGATCACTTTGCTTCGCAGCCGCGAATGGTCTTTCCCGTCCAGCAGTACGAGACTCGTCAGGTATTCGAGGTATTCGACGGGAAGGCCGTACGCCTCCACCATCCGCACCTCGATACCCGGCCCCTCCATGCCGGGGACCTTGCTCCGGTCGCGGACGAAACGGTGATCGTTATAGACCTTCTTCATGTCGTCGTAGCGGGTGAGCAGCCAGGTCGGTGTCTCGACGCCGGGCAGGGTGACGCTTACCAGCGGCGCTGTCTCACGCAATCCGGCGTACCCGCGGATCGGGTCGTTCACCAGCTCAGGGGTCAGGTCGACAGGTGGCCGCACCATGGTCGATTCTCCTTTTCACGCTGATCGGAAGGGGGACGGGCTCCCCGACCCGCGAGACCGGAATCACTGTGACAGGGCGCTCTTGACCGCGCCTTGGCCGCCGGTAACGCGGCCCTCTGCTCCACGGCGCCGCGCGGGCTGTCCCGTCGGCGAGACGCGCGTGAATTGTCACGGGAGCGTGTTAGCGTGAAAGGCGGGCGATTCCGCCCACCCTATTCTAACGCCGGAATTCGCGTGTTCCGGCTTCTTTTTCTCTCGACAAAGGGGAAATCGTGACGCAGACAATCGAGGACCGGGGACTGAGGACTTACAAGTCGGCGAAGACGAGGCATCTGCTGATGTGCCGCCCGACCTACTTCGACGTCACCTATTCGATCAACCCGTGGATGGACCCGGCAAAGGAAACGTCGGCGGACGTCGGGCTCGACCAGTGGAAGCGGCTGCACGATCTGTTCGTCGCGCTGGGCCACGAGGTCGAACTCGTCGAGCCGGTGCCGGGCCTGCCCGACATGGTCTTCTCCGCCAACGGCGCGATCGTGATCGACGGCAAGGTACTGGTGGCGAAGTTCCGGCACCGCCAACGAGCCGATGAGGCCGAGGCGTATGTCGACTGGTTCAGCTTCGGCGGCTGGGACGAGGTCTCCCAAGCGGAGTACGTCAACGAAGGCGAAGGCGACTTCCTCCTCGCCGGCGGCGAGATCCTGGCGGCCAGCGGCTTCCGCACCGACCCGCGTTCGCACGACGAGGTCCAAGAGTTCTTCGGGCGCCCCGTGCTGAGCCTGGAACTGGTCGACCCGCGGTTCTACCACCTCGACACCGCGCTGGCCGTGCTGAACCCCGGCGAAGTCATGTACTACCCGGGCGCGTTCTCGTTCGCGAGCCAGGCACTGCTGGCCGACCGCTTCCCGGACGCGATCCTCGCCCACGAAGCCGACGCCGAGGTGTTCGGCCTCAACGCACTCTCCGACGGCTTGCATGTCATGCTGCCGACGCACGCCGTCGGGCTGGCCGCGCACTTGCGGGAGCGCGGCTACCTGCCGATCGGGATCGAACTGGGCGAACTGCTGAAGGCCGGTGGCAGCGTGAAGTGCTGCACGCTGGAACTGCGCTCCTGACACTTTCGCAGGTGTCCCAAGGTGTCCCAGGTACAGGAAGGCCCCCTTCCTTGCGCTAGGCGCAAGGAAGGGGGCCTTCCTGTACTCCGGACCGGCGCC
>NZ_JBFBBY010000101.1:0-30307 GCF_040682875.1 Amycolatopsis sp. NPDC051071
CGACGCCGACCTTTCGGCGAAGTCGATCCAGAACGCCAAGACCGACCGCGAGTACGCCGCGAAGACGGCGGGTTCCACCCTGCCGTCCGGGCGCCTTCAGGACATGCGCGTTTAGTCCTCTACTTGCGTCGTGGGGCGGAAGGGGACACGACGCGGGCAGGAGGCCCTTCGGCATCGCGGCCCGGGCCAAAGCGCAACGCAACACAGCGCGAAGTAACGCGCGCCCGCAACGCGAAAAAGCCCCACAACGCGAAAAAGCCCCACAACGCGAAAGAGCCCTGCTCGCGTGTTCTGCGAACAAGGCTCTTTCGATCTTGCGTCGGGGTGGCGGGATTCGAACCCACGACCTCCTCGACCCGAACGAGGCACGCTACCAAGCTGCGCCACACCCCGGATACTTCTTAGCGGGTCGTGGAGAAGTTTAGCGGACGGTGTTTCGGGCTTTGCGGGGGGCTGCTTTCCGGTGATTGGCGCTGGTCGTACCCCTCGGGACCAGCGTCAGCAGGCTCGCCTCCGGCGGGCACGCGAAGCGCGCCGGAGCGTAGGGCGAGGTGCCAAGTCCGGCGGAGACGTGGAGCCACATCTGGGCGCCCCAGCGGGACGCGCCGCGGGCGCGGGTGCGGTCGAGTTCGCAGTTGGTGACGACGGCGCCGTAGCCGGGGATGCGGAGTTGCCCGCCGTGTGTGTGCCCGGCGAGGACGAGGTCGTAGCCGTCGCCGGCGAACTCGTCGAGGACGCGGGGTTCCGGGGAGTGCGTGACACCGATGCGGACGGCGGCGCCGGTGTCGGCGGGGCCCGCGATGTCGGCGTAGCGGTCCCGGCGCAGGTGGGCGTCGTCGACGCCCGCGGTGAAGACGTACTGGTCGGCGACCTCGATGGTGCGGCGGACGTGCGTCAGGTCGTTCCAGCCGTGTTCGACGAAGGCCGCGCGGAGGTCCCGCCATGGCAGGTGCTCGCCGTGGATCCGCTTCTTCTTGCCCTTGGGCATGAGGTAGCGCGCGGGGTTCTTCGGCTTCGGCGCGTAGTAGTCGTTGCTGCCGAAGATGAACACGCCGGGCCGATTGAGCAGGGGGCCGAGTGCGCGCAGGACGGACGGGACGGCCCGCTGATGTGACAGGTTGTCACCGGTGTTGACCACCAGGTCCGGTTCGAGCTCGTCGAGGGCGGCTACCCAGCGTTGCTTGCTCACATGACCGGGAAGCATGTGCAGGTCCGAGACGTGGAGGATCGTGAAGGGCTTCGCCCCTGCCGCGAGGACCGGGAGCTCCGCGGTGCGAAGCGTCCACCGGCGCCTTTCGATGCCGACCGCGTAACCGAGGGTCGCGGCTCCCAGGGCGACGGTTCCCACGGCCAAACGCCGTACCGTTGCTCCCGAAGTGCTGGTGTTACTGAGCGTGCTCACAATGTCCAGTTTACGTGCTCATCCCGGGTGATCGTCCGCCCCCATTCCGGCGATGGCGAAAAATCGCTGGAATGGCCTCTTTTCTTCACTTTCCGTGGTCGGCGCGGGATTCGGTGATCACGGGACATGATTCCGTCGACCGCTGTTCCCCGTTAGGCCGCCGTGTACTCACTTAAAGTTAAACAGAGTGACTTACGGTAATTTGCGCTGGTGGACCTGACCACTGAAGGTCAGCGTCCGCCACCCAGGTACTTCGGGTCCGCCGGCGGCAGCGGCAGTGCTTCCTGGCCTTCGAGGATCTTCGACATCGCCCCGAACCAGGTCTGCGCCGGCGTCTTGCCGCCGAACATGTTTTCGCAACCGCGAGTGGTCACGTTACCGGGGCCGAGGTAGCAGAGACCACCACTGCCACCCTTCGGGCGGAACACCATCGCGGCACCCGAGAGCTGCGGAGTAGCCCCGAGGAACGCCGCCGAACCGTTGTTCTGCGTGGTCCCGGTCTTGCCGATCATCGGCCGGGTCCAGTTGGCGCCGCGCGCGGCGCCGTTCGCCGTGCCGCCGGGCAGATCGTCCTTGCTCATGCCGACGGCCAGTGTGTTGGCGAGGCCTTCGGGCACCACCTGTTCGCAGGCGGCTTCCTTGACGGGGACCGGCTTTCCGTCCCGGTCGGTGACACCGGACAGCGGCGTCGGCGGGCACCAGACGCCGCCACTCATGATGGTGGCACCGACGTTCGCCAGTTCGAGTCCGCTCAGCGGGCTCACGCCGAGCGTGAACGCACCGGTTCCCGGCCAGCCGGGCCGGGGGCCGTACGCCTGGAGCTGGCTGGTGTTGACGCCGCTGTTGTCGGAGCTCGGGTCGACGGCGCCACCGCCGAGGTTGCTGGCCATGGTGTCGCGCATGCCGAGCTTCCGCGCCATTTCCACGACCGGCCCGGTGTTCCCGATTTTCTCTTCGAGGATCACGAACGCGGTGTTCGGCGAGGTCTGCAATGCCTGCTGCATCGGCATGCTTCCGCCTGCGGCGTTGTAGTCACCCGCGTTGCCGAGGCAATACCAGCGCGAGCGCAGCGGCGGCCCGGTCGGGGCGCATTTCTGGCCACCACCGGCGAAGACGTTGGACGTGTAGAAGTCCGGCACCGGAAGGGGACTGTTGATTCCGGCCGCGCCGGTTTCCAGTGCCGCGGCGGCGGTGAAGACCTTGTACGACGAGCCCGCGCCGGCGGTGTTGTAGACGCCCGAAGGCAAGGCGTAGGTCGTCTGGCCCTGTGACTCGTCCAGGCCGTAATCACGGTTTGCCGCCAGCGCCACCACTTCGTGCCGGTTCTTCCCCGGTTTCACCAGCGAAAGCGTGTTCGCGACGTTGTCCTGCGTCTTTTTGACCTGGGCCTCGGCCGACATCTTGGCTTCGTGGTTCGCCCGTTCGTCCAAAGTGGTCTTGACGACGTAGCCGCCGGTGTAGAGGTCGTCCTTCGTCATACCGGACTTGAGGAGATAGTCCTCTACGTACTGACAGAAGAAACCGTTTTCCGTACCGGCGCCGGTGCAGTTCGACGCGGGCTTCTGCGGGCCGCCTTCGGTGACGCCCAGCGGCTCGGCCTTGAAGCGTTCCGCGTCCGCCTTCGCGAGCTTCTGGTTGTCGACCATGCGGTCCAGCACCAGATTGCGGCGTTCGGTCGCCTTCGCCGGGCTCTTCCACGGGTCGTTGACGATCGGGTTGTTCACCAGACCGGCCAGCAGCGCCGCCTGCGGCACCGTCAGCTTGTCGACGGGGGTGTTGAAGTACGCCTGCGCGGCGGCGCCGACACCGAAGATCTCGCGCGAGAACTCGACGACGTTGAGGTAGCCGGTCAGGATCTGCATCTTGTTCAGCTTGGTTTCCAGCTGGATCGCGATGCGGGCTTCCTTCAGCTTCCGGGCGACCGACTGCTCCTGTGCGCGCTTCTGGCCCGGCTTGTCGTCCCGGTAGACGACGTTGATCAGGTAGTTCTTGACGTACTGCTGGGTCAGCGTCGACGCGCCCTGCGTGTCACCGCCGGTGGTGTTGCTGACCGCGGCCCGCAGCGTGCCCTTCCAGTCCACCCCGTTGTGCTCGTAGAAGCGCTTGTCCTCGACCGAGATCAGCGCCCACTTCATGGCGTCGTTGATCTGGGTCTCGTTGGTGGGGACGCGGAACTGCTTGTACAGCGTCGCGATCTGCTTGCCGGTGTTGTCCGTGATGGTCGTCACCAGTGGCGGCGGAATGTCCGCAAGGTCCGAAGACGTCTTGTCGACGGTCTCGCTCGCCTGGTTCGAGATCACCCCCGCGGCGCCCGCCACCGGGAACAACATCCCCGCGACCAGCACCCCCGCGAGCACACACAGGCCAATGAGCTTCAGCAGACCGTCCGTTTTGCGCACGCGGACCAGGGTACGCGGATCCCGTTAGCCCACCGTGACGTCACCTCGCTGTGGGTGCGAATCCGATTACAAAACCGACCCCATGAGGTGACGTCTGGTAATGGGAGGCATTCTAGGGCTTGGCGGAGGGAACCGAGGGCCCTTACAGTCCGTCAACGTCTCACGTATGAAAAAGCCGACAGACGGGTGAGTGCGAGCGGCAGTCGCATTCGTCCGAACGGAGGCACCGGCGCCGGGGAGGTGCCGGGATCAACCGACGTGAGCACAAGGGAGACACGCTCATGGGGGCAGGAGCGCATGCTTTTCGTCCCCCCGTGGTGTGTCGAACACCAGGGTAGGGAGCTGGGGGTATGGAAACCAACCAGTCGAGCTGGCGAGTCAATGCGTCGTGCCGCGACACCGATCCGGACGGTTTGTTCGTCCGGGGGGCGGAACAGAACCGGGCCAAGGCGGTCTGCCTCGGTTGCCCGGTCAGGACGGAATGCCTCGCCGAAGCGCTCGATGGCCGGATCAACTTCGGCATCTGGGGAGGTATGACCGAACGGGAACGGCGGGCGCTGCTGCGACGGCGGCCGGACGTGACCAGCTGGGCGGACCTGCTTGAAGCGGCGAAGCGCAGATTTACTGGGGTAGACGAAGAGGAAGACGTACGCGTCCGAGTCTCGTGATCAGGAATCCGTGAAGGACCCCTTCCCTGAGTCCAAGGCAGGGAAGGAGTCCTTCACGGACTTTCAGGACTGGGTACCCAGCTTGGTTCCGATGTCGCGCAGGCCTTTGAGATCGTGCACGTCGCTGGGGAGCGCGGGCACCCGCACCAGCGGGACCTCGGGATGAGCCCGCGTGAACCTGGCGAGCAGCCGCGTCTCTCGTTCGGCCAGCGCGACCCGGTCCGCGTGCAGGCGGAGGACGGCTTCGGCCAGCGGTGCGCCGGTCTCGCCCTTCGCCAGTTGCTCGGCGGCCGCGATGGCTTCCGCACCGGACAACGGGGCGAGCACCGGATGCGTCCGGTTCGCGACCAGCCCGGCCAGCGGCATGCTCTCCTCCGAAAGCCGCTCCACGAAGTAGGACGCCTCGCGCAGCGCGTCCGGCTCCGGCGCGGCGACCACGAGGAACGACGTCCCGCCGGACCGCAGCAGCTCGGAGGTTTTGCGTGCGCGTTCGCGGAAACCGCCGAACATGCTGTCGAAGGCCTGCATGAACGCCGACGCGTCGGTCAGCAACTGGCCGCCGATGATCGTCGAGACGGCCTTCGCGAACATCGAGAACCCGGCGTTGACGACCTTGCGCAAGCCCCAGCCGCCTGCCTTCGCGGGCCCGGTGAGCAGCCGGATCATCCGGCCGTCGAGTGCGCTCGAAAGCCGTGTCGGCGCGTCGAGGAAGTCCAGTGCGGACCGGCTTGGCGGAGTGTCGACGATGATCAGATCCCACTCGTCGGTGGCCGCGAGCTGCCCCAGCTTCTCCATCGCCATGTACTCCTGCGTACCGGAGAACGACGTGGAAATGGTCTGGTAGAAGGGGTTCTGCAGCAGCTGCTCGGCGCGTTCCGGACCGGCGTGCACACGCACCATGTCGTCGAAGGTACGGCGCATGTCGAGCATCATCGCCCAGAGTTCGCCCTGGGGCTCGAAGCCCTCGACCTGCACTTGCTTCGGGTGGTTGCCCAGTTCGCGCAGGCCGAGCGCCTGTGCCAGCCGCCGCGCCGGGTCGATGGTGAGCACCACCGTCTGCCGTCCGCGTTCGGCCGCGCGCAGGGCCAGCGCCGCCGCGGTGGTCGTCTTGCCGACCCCGCCGGAGCCGCAGCAGACGATGATCCGGTTCTCCGGATCGTCGATGAGTTTGTCGATCTCCAAGAGGTCCGACATCAGCGCACTCCCTGCTCGGTCAGCGCTTCGGCGAGGTCGTAGAGCGCGGCGACGTCGACGCCGTCGGTGAGGTCGGGCAGTTCCAGACCCGGCAGGTCCGCTTCGGACAGCTGCTCGCGGGCGCGTTGTTCGGCCGCGACCCGGACGGCGTGCTCGACGGTCTCTTCGACCAGCGCGTCGAGGGTGCCCTCAGGCAGGTTCAGCCCGGCCGACGCGAGCCCGGCGCGGACACGCGAGGCGTCGACGCGGCCATCGGCGGCGGCGGTCACGGAACGCGCGGGCAGCCGCGGCGGGCGGACCCGGTTGACCAGCACGGCGCCGGGACGCAAATCCGCGCCGTCGAGTTCGGCGACCGCCTCGACGGTCTCCCGCACCGGCATCTCTTCGAGCAGCGTCACCAGGTGGATGGCGGTCTCGCCGGAGTGAAGCAGCCGGACGACGCCGTCGGCCTGGCCGCGGATCGGGCCCGTTTTGGCGAGGTCGGTGAGGGCCTTGGTGACGTCGAGGAACTTCACCACCCGGCCGGTCGGCGGCGAGTCGACGACGACGGCGTCATAGGTGTGGCGCCCGTCGGATTCGGTCCGGCCGACGCATTCCTTGATCTTCCCGGTGAGCAGGACGTCACGCAGGCCCGGCGCGAGCGTGGTCGCGAACTCGATCGCGCCCATCCGCCGCAGCGTCCGCCCGGCGAAGCCGAGGTTGTAGAACATCTCGAAGTACTCGAGGAGTGCCGCTTCGACGTCGATGTGCAGTGCGCGCAGCTCGCCACCACCGGGAACGGCCGCGATGCGCTGCTCGGCGTAGGGCAGCGGCTCGGTGTCGAAGAGCTGGGCGATGCCCTGGCGTCCTTCGACCTCGATCAGCAGCACACGGCGCCCGCCCTTGGCGAGTGCGAGGCCAAGGGAGGCGGCGAGCGTGGTCTTGCCCGTCCCGCCCTTGCCGCTGACGAAATGCAGCCTGGCTCTCGCGAGTTCGTCGGTCCAGCCGGCAGGGTGAGTGCTCACCGGTCCCACCCTAATTGAGTGGTCAGCTCGCCAGCAGCATGACGCCGAGCGCGGCCGCGACCAGTCCCACGACGCACCAGGTCAAAGCTCCGGGCAGCACCGTGAGCATCACCACACCGAGCAGCAGGAGCACCACGAGGGCCACCGCGCCGGTGACCGCGACCGTCCCCGAGCTGTCCGTACGGTCCCTGGCCTTCGCCATCAAGACCAGCACCAGCGGCAGCCCGGCGAGCGCCAGCACCGATGTCGCGACGATGCGCCAGGTCTCCACGGGCCCACCGTAGCGCCCGCCACCCCACGTGATCGGCGTGCTTGAACCCCGATCACGCGTGCTTGAAGGCGGATCATGCGTGCTTGAAGGCGTAACTCGCGTGCTTGAACACCGATCATGCGTGCTTGAAGGCGGAACTCTGAGTTACGCCTTCAAGCACGCGAGTTCCGCCTTCAAGCACGCGAGTTGCGGCTTCAGGCACGCGAGTTGCGGGTTTGGGCACGGGTGATCGGGGTGGGAGGGGGCCGTCAGCTTCCGATGGGGGTCGCGGGCACGCACGGGACGGGCTTCGCGTGCGCAGGGTCGAGTGCGTTGAGGACGTGCCCGGCGGCGTTGCGGTCGGCGGCGACGCCGCCGTGCTCGGCCAGGTCCAGTGAGCAGCGGTCCTGCAGGACGATGTTCTTCACGTTCGAGCCCTTGCCGAGTCCGCTCGTATAGGGGACGACGGCCTCGTCGTAGCGGGTCAGGATGTTCGTGTACGTCACGTCCGGCTGGAAGATGCCGTTGCCGCCACGCAGGTTCGTGAGGAACTCCGAGCCACGCAGGAACTGGCGGCACGAACCGCAAAGCGGATCGAGGATGCCGTTGAATCCGGGAGCCAGCCCCAGCGCGCCCGCGAGCGCGTACAGATGCGAAGCGCCGAACAGCGTCGTGCCGTCCCAGAGCGGGGTCAGGCTGACGTACTTGTCCACTTTGGACGAGCCGCCGAGGAACTTCACGTAATAAGAAGGCATCAGCGTGCCCTCGGAATGACCGAGGATGTCCACCTTGGACGCTCCGGTCGCGCCGAGCACCTTGTCGACGAACGCCGACAGTTCCTTCGCGCTCTGTTCCATCGGCAGGAGTCCGGCGGGCTGGTAGACCGGCAGCGGCTTCCCGGGGACGCCGTAGGTCAGGGAAAAGACGCAGTACCCGTTGTTCTTGAGCAGCGGGCTGAACGTCTGCCAGTTCACCGTCTGGTTGGCGCTGAGGCCGTGGGCGAGTACGACCGGATTCGGATGGGCCGCGCTCGGACGGCAGCCGAAGTCGTTCGCGCCCGGTGGAGGCCCACCCGGGGTCGCCGCCTGCGCGGGCAGGGCCGCGGCGAGTGTCCACGGGACGGGAAGTTTCTCGGCGGCGTTCGCCGGTGGGGTGCAGAGCAAGGCAAGGACCGCGGCCAGGCAGGCGGCGGCAAGGGACTTCGTTGTCCGCATGTCAACGTCCTATCTACTCACGAGTAGGTGTGAAGTGAACCACATCGACGGGAAATCGGCGAACCGCTCGCGAGAGGGTTTTCCGCATGTGTGTCGGGCGCCCTTGCCGGTTTGGCTACGCTCCCCGACATGAGCACCACCAAGTGGGAGTACGCGACCGTCCCCCTGTTGATCCACGCGACGAAGCAGATCCTCGACCAGTGGGGCGAGGACGGCTGGGAGCTCGTCACCGTGCTCCCGAACCCGACCGGCGAGCAGCACGTCGCCTACCTCAAACGAGCCAAGAACTGAGGGATTGAAGCCATGACCTGGAGCGATCGGCTCGCCGAGCTCGGTATCGAACTGCCCGGCGTCGCCGCCCCGCTGGCCGCCTACGTGCCTGCCATCCGCACCGGTTCGTACGTCTACACGGCCGGGCAGCTGCCCTTCGTCGAGGGCGAGCTGCCGGCGACCGGCAAGGTCGGCGCCGAGGTCAGCCCCGAAGAGGCGAAGCAGTACGCGCGGACGTCGATCCTCAACGCGCTCGCGGCGGTCGACTCGGTCGTCGGGATCGACAACGTCGTGCGCGTGGTCAAGGTCGTCGGATTCGTGGCGTCCGCGGAGGGCTTCACCGGCCAGCCCGCGGTGATCAACGGGGCGTCCGACCTGCTCGGCGAGGTCTTCGGCGAGGCGGGCATCCACGCGCGCTCGGCCGTCGGGGTCTCCGAGCTGCCGATCGGGTCGCCGGTCGAGATCGAACTGATCGTGGAGGTGAAGTGATGGATCCCGACATCGAGAAGTCCTCACACGAACTGCTGCTCCGGCTCGCCGGACGGCTGCCGGACCAGCTCCTGTGGCGGTTCCGCGACTGGCTCGGCGAGGGCGCGATGGGGACACTCGCGCGGACCTTGCCCAGGTCTTTGCTTAAGCACAGGATCGACCTGGACCAAACCGAGTATCGCCTGCTAGTCGCCGGGCTCATTCCTCACGGGGCCGACTGGCATCAGGTGAGTTCCACCCTGGGGGTAGACGACGTCACCGAGACCAGGTACACATTCACGCAGAGTGCGCCCGAATGGGTGAACTCCGTCGACTCTGTGTCCGTATTGATCCACGCGACGTTGCGTGGACGGCCGGATGTGGGTGAAGTGCGGCAAAGCTGGCGACACCTTGGTGTGGTCGGCGAGGGTGGGGCGAAACGAGTCCTGCTGGTCACGGCGCTCGACGGGCTGCCGCGGCTGACGGGCGAATTGCAGCGCGTCCTGCGCGTGCTCGGTGACGAGGAGCCCGGCGTCGAGGTTCTCCCGCCGAGCATCAACCTCACCGGCTATCACCGCATCGCGCTCACCAACTCCGAGCTGGTCTGTGTGGGCGCGGTGGACACCGGAAGTCGGCTGGTCGCCGCTTAACGCTCGCTCCACCAGGCGAGCCGGGAGGGAGCAGAGCAATGGTGGAGGTCCACGACGGCCCGCCCATGGACGGGTTCTCGGTGCCCCTGCGCCTGCATAACCTGTTACTGGCCTTGGCCGGTCGAATCGACGACAGTGCTTTGACCGAAGCGCGTGAGCTGATCGCGCGTGCGCATATCGATGAAGCGGTGGAGCTCACCACCGGCACCCTGATCGCGGGGAAGATCCCGGTGAGCTCGGCCGAGCAGCGTGAACTGGCGCTCGTACTGGAGATGAGCCGGTCCGACGCCACCCTGGCGAACGACCTGCTCGTCGTCGAAGAGGACGAGCCGGTGCTCACCCACCGGTTCACCGGCGAGAACCAGCCCGAATTCGGCCTCGCCGAGGCGCTCGACCGCACCCTGCAGGTGCTGCCGGACGTCCGTTCGGTGCACGCGGTCTGGCGGAACACGCCTGCCGGAAGCGTGCCCGGCTCGCTGCCGCAACGAGTGGTCCTGGTCGAGATCGGCCCCGAGGGCAACCCGCCCGCGGTGGCCTTCCGCGTCGACACGGCCCTGCGCCGGGCGGGGATCCGCTCGGTCGTCGAGGTCGCGGGCCCCGGCGTCGCCCGGTCCGCCTACCACCAGGCCGCTTCGTCGGCCGCGAGTCCTGTCTGGGTCACCGGGAGTACCCATTCCAGTGACTTTCGGTCCGAGCCGGTGATCCCGGCGCCTGCCCCGGCTTCCGAGCCGGCCAAGGAGCAGCCGAGCAGGCATGGGTTACGGCCGGTGGGCAGCGGCCCCGAGCCGATCGCACCGGTGGTGCCGATCGTGCAGCAGGCGCCGTCACCGGCACCCGCACCGCCGGTGTCACCGGTGTCGTCGTTGTCTTCCGTGTCGTCTTCGGAGCAGGCGCCGCCGCGTAAATCGCGGGCGGAGACCCGCGCCGAGCGCACGGCCGACCTGACCCCGGCCGAGGTGGCGCAGCTGCGTCAGGCGCTCAAGGAGGACCCCGAAAAGGGCCGCGAGATCGTCTCGGGGAAGCCGAGCATGCACGAGGTCGTCGAGCTGCCGGCTCTCGACCTCGACGACCCGAGCCTGAGCGAGCGCGATCGTGCGCTCCTTCGCGAGCTGCACGCCGAGCTCGCCGAACGGGAACGTGCCGAAGCGGCGAAGATCCGGCTTAACGGAGCTTCGCGCAGCAGCGGCTCCAGCTGGTCTTCGTAAGCCCTACGCGATTCGTCCTCTGGTTGCGGTGGTTGCACACGCAACTACCGCGACCAGAGGACGAATCGCGATGTTAGGTTGCTGGTGTGGCTGAAGAACTGACATTCGACATCCCGGTGGGGGCCGGGGTGGGTACCCGCGCCAACGCCGGCGGCGCACCGGTGACGCCCAAGGACGCGGCGACCGTGATCCTCCTCCGCGACACTTCCGACGGAGTCGAGGTCTTCCTGCAGCACCGGGTGAAGGGTATGCCGTTCGCGGGCGGGATGACCGTCTTCCCCGGTGGCGGCGTGGACTCGCGTGACGTCGACGCCTCGGTGAGCTGGGCCGGTCCGGAACCCGCCTGGTGGGCGGAACGCTTCGGCTACGAGGAATCGCTGGCCCGCGCGCTGGTGTGCGCGGCCGTGCGGGAGACGTTCGAAGAGTCGGGTGTGCTGCTCGCGAGCATCGGTGACGACGTCCTCACCGATACGGCGCCGTACCAGGACGCCCGCGAAAAGCTGGTCTCCCGCGAACTCTCGCTCGCCGCGTTCCTCGAAGCGAACGGCCTGACGCTGCGTGCGGATCTCCTGCGCCCGTGGGCGAACTGGGTCACCCCGCCCGAGGAACCGCGCCGCTACGACACCTGCTTCTTCGTCGCCGTGCTGCCCGAGGGGCAGCAGGCGGACAGCGCCACGTCCGAGGCGGTCAGCTCCGGCTGGCAGCGGCCGGAGGACGCCATCGCCGACGCCAAGGAAGGGCGCCGCATGCTCATGCCACCGACCTGGATCACGCTCGCGGAGCTGGGCGAGTTCGATTCGGCCGCCACGGCGCGGGGCGTCGAACGTGAGATCGTGAAGATCATGCCGACGCTGGTGCGCGACGGCGACAAGGTCCGCGTCGTGCTGGACCCGGCGTGAGCGCCCCCGCGTACGGCGTGCTGCGCCAGGTCACGCCGACGGCTTCGGTGCTGCTGGAGCACAATCCGTCGTCGATGACGTTGGAGGGCACCAACTCCTGGGTGCTGCGTGGATCCGGCGCCACCGGTTCGGTGGTCGTCGACCCCGGTCACGAGGACATCGAGCACCTCACGCTGCTGGCCGGAACCGGCGCCGTCGAGCTGATCATCCTGACCCATCACCACCCCGACCACGCCGAGGGCGCACCTTGGTTCGCCGAACGCGTCGGTGCTCCGGTGCGGGCCTTCGACGAGTCGCTGTGCATCGGCGGGAAGTCCTTTGTGGACGGCGAGGTGATCGCCGCGGGCGGTCTGGAGATCGCCGTGCTGCACACACCCGGGCATACCGGGGACTCCGTTTCGTTGCGGGTGGACGAGCAGATCCTCACCGGTGACACCATCCTCGGCCGCGGCACGACCGTGCTGCACGACCTCGGCGACTACCTGCGCTCCCTGCGGAAACTCATCGAGCTGCCAGCCGGGACCGTCGGCCTGCCGGGACACGGTCCCGAACTACCCGACCTGGCCGCGACCGCGCGTGAATATCTGACGCACCGGGAAGAACGGCTCGACCAGGTGCGTTCCGCGGTGAAGACACTCGGCGCGGACGCCACCCCGCGTCAGGTGGTCGAGGTCGTCTACGCCGACGTCGACAAGGCTTTGTGGGCGCCCGCCGAGTGGAGTGTGCGGGCGCAGTTGGACTACCTGAGGTCGGAGGACGGCGAATGAGTGACGTAGAGGTCGAGTTCTACTGGCGCCCCGGATGCGGGTTCTGCGCCGCGCTGGAGCGGCCGCTCTCGAAGAGCGGCTTCAAGGTGAAGGCGGTCAACATCTGGGAAGACCCGGACGCGGCCGCGCGTGTGCGTTCCGTGGCGAACGGGAACGAGGTCGTGCCGACGGTGTTCGTCGGCTCGAAGGCGATGGTGAACCCTTCGTTCGCGGAGGTCGAGGCCGCCGTGAAGGCCGCTTCCTGACCGGTTGATCGTGAGTCAGGGGCCGGTTTCGGGAGGCGTGCCGATGGTCAGCGCGGCAGCATCGGCATCACGTAGTAGGTCAGCTCCACATCGCCCGGCTCCACCGCGCGGATGACGCAGGCCCGCTGCCCCGGCTGAATGTCGAGCCGCACCCGTTCCCCGGCGAACCCCTGTAACGCGTCCAGGAGATACCGCGCCTGGAACGACGGCGACGTCCGGCCGCCGGAAACGTCGGCCTTCAGCGTTTCCTCGGCCTCGCCGGTGTCCTGCTTCGAACTGGCCAGCCGCAGATACGCGTCGCCGACCTCCAGCGTCAGCACCCGGCGATCGTCGGCGTAGACGCCCACCCGGCGCACGGCGGCGGCCAGCGCGTCGGCGTGGACCTCGACCGTTGTGTCCACAGTGGACGAATCGATCAGCTTCTCCGACAGGAACCCCGCGTCGAGCACGGCGGTGGTGACGGAGACACCGGCCCAGCTCAGCCCGAAGCGAGTGCGGTCGCCGTGCAGGCCGACGGTGCCGCGTGCTTGTTTCGCGGTCTCGGCCAGCAGGCCCGCCGGGACCAGCGCGTCGATCGGCTCGCCGTCGGAGCGCAGCGGAACGGTGGCCACGGCCATCCGGTAGCGGTCCGACGCGGTCAGCCGCAGCTCACGGCTGAAGCTCTGCACGCGGACACCGGTGAACATCGGCAGCGCGTCGTCCTTCGCCGCCGTGCCCGCGACGGTGCGCAACGCCGTCACCAGTGCGGCACCGTCCACTTCGGACACTTTAGGCGGCATCTCCGGCAACCCGGGATGCAGTTCGCGGCTCAGCAGCGGCAACGCGTACCGCCCGCCTTCGACGCGTACGGCCAGCCGCGAGCCCTCGACGACCAAGCGCACCAGATCGTCGTCGAGCATGCGCAGGGTCTCCGCCAGCGGCCCGGCCGGGACCAGGACCTCACCGTCGGTGTGTACGACGGCGTCGCTGCTCAGGCGGACGGCCCGCTCGCTGTCGTTGCCGCCGACGGTCAGCCCATCCCGCCCGGCACGCAGGAGCAGGCCGGAACGGGACGAGAGCAGCTTCGCGGCGGCGGAAACGGCGGACGAGAGGGAGCGGGTGGCGGCAGTCAGGTCCATGCCCGCAAGCTAGCGGGCGGCACCGACAAGTTCGGGAGCTTCGGTGACCGCTCCGGACGGCTGAGGGCGGAAGGTGCCGCGCAGCAGCCACACCACCGCCGCGAGCGCGAATCCGACGGCACCGGCGGCGAGGAACGCCGCTTCGTACCCCGCGTGCTCGACGAGGTAACCGCTGATCGACTGCCCGAAGGCGAGGCCGAGGGTCACCGCGGTGAGCACCCAGCCGAACGCCTCGGCCGCCGTGCCCTTCGGCGCGGCGATCTCGATGGCCGCCGAATGCGTCGTCGACTGGGGGGTGATGAGCGCGCCGGCGGCGAGCATGGCGAGGGCGAGGCCCCACAGCGATCCCGGCAGCGCGAGCAGTGCCACCAGCGCGCCGAAGCCGGCCAGCAACACCGGCAGCCGAAGACCCATCTGCCGCGGCCACGGGCGCAGGCTGTACGCGACGCCGAACGCGACCGAACTGACCGACCACGCGGAAAGCAGCAGCCCGCCGATCGAGGTGTTCCCGGCTTCGGCGGCGGCCGCCGGGACGGCGACCTCGACAAAACCGATCACGGCGCCGAAGCCCAGCGCGGCGATGGCGAGGGTGCGCATGCCGGGGCTGGCCAGCGCGCCGAGCAGTTTGCCGCCCGACGACGGCGCCGGTCCCCATTCCCGCACGGTCGGGGTCAGCGCGAACAGCACCGCGCCCGCGATCATGGTCAGCGCGCCGGTCACGATGCCGGTGCCCGCCCACGGCGCGGCGATCAGCAGCCCGGCGAACCCGGGGCCGAGGATGAAGAAGACCTCCATGCTGATGGCTTCATACGAGAACGCGGCGTTCCGCGTCGGCCCGGCCGGCAGAAGGCGGGTCCACAGCGCTCGCGAGGCGGAGCCGACCATCGGTTCGGTGATCCCGGTGCCGAAGGCGAGCGGGACCAGCATGAGCGTCGGCGCGTGCGCCTCGATCGCGAAGACGAGCCCGGTCATCGCCACCGCGAAGAGCACCGTGGTCGTCAGCAGCGGCCGAGTCGGCCCGAAGCGGTCGATGAGCCGTCCCTGTACGACCGCGCCGACGGAGACGCCGATAAGCGAACCCGCCGAGACCAGCCCGGCCGAGGCGAAGGAGCCCGTCTCGCGCTGGACGTAGAGCAGCGCGGAGATGCCGATCATCGCGATCGGCAGACGGGCGAGCAGTGACGCGATGACGGCCCGGCGGGATCCGGGCGCGGTCAGCGCGGCTTTGTAGTCGGCGAGGGTGGTGCGGTGGCTCTCGGCGGAGGCGGACACAGACTGGGACACGCGTACCAGTATGACTACTTTGGTACGCGAGTACCAGATCTGCGGCGGTAAGTTTCATCACCACCGGACTCGGGTAGCTCGGGCGTTGAGGTGCTCCGATTCGTCACGATCGGGTAACGGTCGACTTATTCTGAGTCATTCGGGGCAACAAATCGACGCAGATGGCGTCCTTGAGAGTGAAAAAACTTGAGTTCACGGCCGACGGCCGTGGATGGTTGTACGGCAACGCACAATCTCCCAGCTCCCTCCGGCGTACGGGTCGGGGCCTTGTTCCGGAGGGCGGGGAGCGCGGATCGTCGGGGGATGGTCCGCGCACAGCGAAGAGCCGGTGCGCCACGTCGGGGGTGGCGCCCGGCTCTTCGTTGTGTCTGGTCCCGGATGTCAGGAAAGGGTCTTTCAGGACGAAAAATGTCCTGAAAGACCCTTTCCTGACACTTGAAGGTGCGGAGTCTTCGCGAGAGCTAACGGGCGCGGCGAGCCAGGCGCTCCGGGTCCAGGATCAGGACGCTCTTGCCTTCGAGGCGAAGCCACCCACGGTGCGCGAAGTCGGCGAGAGCCTTGTTGACGGTCTCACGCGAAGCGCCGACGTACTGGGCGATCTCTTCCTGCGTCAGGTCGTGCGTGACCCGCAGCAGACCGGCCTCCTGGCTGCCGAAACGCTGCGCGAGCTGCAGCAGCGCCCGCGCCACCCGGCCGGGGACGTCGGTGAAGATCAGCTCGGCGACCATGTTGTTCGTCCGGCGCAGCCTACGGGCGACGACGCGCAGTAACTGCTCGGCGATCTCCGGGCGAGTGGAGATCCACTGCCGCAGTGCCGGGCGGTCCATCGTCACCGCGCGGACCTCGGTCACGGTCGTCGCACTGGACGTCCGCGGGCCGGGGTCGAAAATGGACAGTTCGCCGAACATGTCCGACGGGCCGAAGATGCCCAGCAGGTTCTCCCGGCCGTCGGGTGACTTACGGCCGATCTTCACCTTGCCGGATTGGATGATGTAAAGCTTGTCGCCGGGTTCACCCTCGTTGAAGATGACATGCCCGCGCGGGAACTCCACGGATTCCAAGGTCTGTGCCAGCGCCTCGGCGGCTGCCGGCTCAACACCCTGGAAAATGCCCGCTCGGGCCAGGGTTTCGTCCACCTCGGGTGCCTCCTCATCGAGAAACGACGCCGGTCCTCGTTGCCGAGGATCGTGTCGCCGATCACTTTTCGCGTCAGTCTAGGGCGTGCTGGCGAGATCGCCCGTCGGCTCGCCGCTGGCGCGTCGGTGCCGGGAACGATCTCGCTCGAACGTGGAGCCTAACTCCGCACGCGTCGCGCGCGTAGCCTGGCTGCCTTCCCGCCCAGCCTGCGCAGCCGGAACAGTTCGAGCGCGCGCCCGATGCCGTGCCCGTAAAGGGCCCTGACCTCGTTGGGCTGAGCCTGCTCGAGGAACTCCTCGACTTCGTTCTCCTGCACCGCGACGTGCTTGAGCCTGGTCTCCACGCGCTCCATGAACAACGCGAAGAACATGATCACCAACGGGACCAGGATGACGAACCAGACTGTCATGAGCCCTGCCCTGGGAATTCCGAGAAATTGTGCATTACTCCAGATCCTCGCTCATGGCGTCCCCGATCGAAGCGCCGAGGTGGTGCTCTGGCGTGTCGGCCGTCAACCGGCGGATGCTCCCGCCGGCTCGTCCGATGGCGCCCGTAGGCTATCGGGGTGCCTCCTGCCCTCACCAATGCCCCCCGTGCGGGGGGTAAGGGTGAAAGCCGGCTCGCATTGGTGAGACGCGCCAGGCGGATGAAGCGTTGCCTCGACGACGAGTTCCCGGACGCCCACTGCGAGCTTGACTTCACCACACCGCTCGAACTGCTGGTCGCGGTCGTGCTTTCGGCGCAGACCACCGACGTCCGCGTGAACCTGGTCACGCCCGCGCTTTTCGCGCGCTATCGAACCGCCGCCGACTACGCCGGCGCCGATCGCGCCGAACTGGAGGAGTACCTCCGGTCGACCGGGTTCTTCCGGGCCAAGGCGAATTCGGTGATGGGGCTGGGCGCGGCGCTGGTGGAGCGTTACGACGGCGAAGTGCCAGGGAAGCTCAAGGACCTCGTCACGCTGCCCGGTGTCGGCCGCAAGACGGCCAACGTCGTGCTCGGCGACGCCTTCGGGGTCCCCGGCATCACCGTGGACACCCATTTCGGCCGGCTGGTGCGCCGCTGGGGCTGGACCGAGGAGGAAGACCCGGTCAAGGTCGAGCACGCCGTCGGCGAGCTGATCCCGCGCAAGGAGTGGACGCTCCTCTCGCATCGGACGATCTTCCACGGCCGCCGCGTCTGCCATGCCCGTAAACCCGCCTGTGGTGCCTGTCCGCTGGCCAAGATGTGCCCCTCGTACGGAACCGGCCCGACGGACTTCGAAGAGGCCGCGAAGCTGGTCAAGGGCGAGGAACGCGAGCACATCCTGGATCTGGCGGCACGCGGGTGACCAGGGTCACCAAGCTGGCTCTAGGCGCCGCCGTACTGGTGGTGGCCCTGATCGTCGCGTTGCTCACCTCCCGTGACGACACCGAGCCGGTCAAGACGTCCGGCGATCTGACGGCCGCGCGGGCGAAGGCCGGGCTGGCCGCGTGCCCGCCACCCGGGCCGGGTGAGGTGGCGAAGCTGCGCGGGGTCGACGTCGAATGCCTCGGCGACGGCTCCCGGGTCGACCTCGCCCGCGTGCTTTCCGGCGGTCCCGTGCTGGTCAACCTGTGGGCGTCGTGGTGCCAGCCATGCCGCGGCGAGTTGCCGCTGCTCCAGCGGTACGCCGCTGAGCCGGGTGCCGCCAGGGTGCTCCTCGTCCAGGTCGCGAGTTCCGGCGCCGACGGACTGGCGATGCTGTCCGAGCTCGGTATCCGGTTGCCGTCGGTGTTCGACGGCGCAGGGCAGTCGGGTCCGGCGCGGACGGCACTAAAGGTCCCTTCCTCCCTTCCCGCGACGTATCTGGTCACGGCGGACGGCGAGGTCCGGCTCATCGAGAACCCACGCGTGTTCCTGAACACCGATCAGGTGCGCGCCGCAGTGGAAGGGACACCATGACCGGCCCTCTCGTGGACACCGACGCCGTGCCCTCCTGGCTGCAACCGCTGGTCAAGATCAGCGGGGATGTCACCGCGGACGCCTTCAGCCGGTTCAGTGTGCCGCCGGACGCCAGTTACCGGCAGGCGTCGGTGCTGATGCTCTTCGGCGAGGGCCCCGACGGACCGGACGTGCTGCTCCTGCGCCGTGCGGACACCCTTGGCTCGCACGCGGGCCAGGTCGCCTTCCCCGGCGGAGGCGCGGACCCGGGTGACGGTGGGCCGGTCGGCACCGCGCTGCGCGAGGCGGAGGAGGAGACCGGCGTCGAACCCTCCGGCGTCCTGCCGGTGGCGATCTTCCCCGAGCTGTTCGTGCCGGTGTCCGGTTTCGCCGTGACGCCGGTGCTCGCCTACTGGAAGACGCCGTCCCCGGTGCACGCCGTCGACTTCGGGGAGACGGCCGCGGTGGCCAGGGTGCCGGTCTCGGAACTCACCGACCCGGCCAACCGGTTCCAGGTCGCCCGTGAGGGGTTCGGCTGGAAGGGGCCCGCTTTCGACGTCGGCGGCCTGTTCGTCTGGGGCTTCACGGCCGGGCTGCTGGCGATGACGTTGTCGCTCGGCGGCTGGGAACGCGAGTGGGACCGCGGTGACGTCCGGGACCTTGACGTAGCGTTGGCCGAACATCAGGCGCGGGTCGACGGGCGGCAAGTGCCGGAGAAGGAGTAGGCGCCGGTGAACTGGGTTGACGTACTGGTGATCCTGCTCGCCTTGCTGGCAGGCGTGTCCGGCGCGTTCCAGGGGGTGATCATCGCCCTCCCTTCGCTGGTCGGGGTGGTGCTGGGCGCACTCGCGGGGATCAAACTCGCGCCGCTGGTCGTCGAACTCTTCGAGCACCCCGCGGCGAAGGTCGCCTTCGCGGTGGCGACGGTGGTGTTCCTGGTCGCGCTCGGGGAGACCCTCGGGGTCTGGACCGGGCGGAAACTACGCCAGAAGATCAATCCCGACAAGCTTTCCGGCGTCGACAAGACACTCGGCGCGGTGGTGCAGGCCGCCGTCGTGTTCGTCGTCGCGTGGCTGATCGCGACGCCGCTCACGGCCGTCTCCGGGGTGCCGGGACTGGCGAAATCGATCAACAGCTCTGTCGTGCTCGGCGGCGTCAACGACGTCATGCCGGAGGCGGCGCAGGGCTTCCCCAGCGAACTGCGGAAACTGCTCGACGCGTCCGGCTTCCCGTCCATTGTGGACCCGTTCCAGAAGCCGAACGTCCAGGACACCAGCCCGCCGGACACCGCACTGCAGGCGAGGCCGATCGTGCGGCAGGTCCACGACAGCGTCGTGAAGATCCGCGGCAACGCGACCTCGTGCTCGCGGGCACTGGAAGGCAGCGGATTCGTCATCGCGCCACAGCGCGTGATGACGAACGCGCACGTCGTCGCGGGTACCGACGAGGTCGCCATCGAGTCGACGTCCGGCAAGTTCGCGGCGCGGGTCGTCTACTTCGACCCCGAGGCCGACGTGGCCGTACTCGCCGTGCCGAGGCTGCAGGCGCCGGAGCTCCCCTTGAGAAAGCAGGTCGCGCGGGCGGGTGATGACGCGATCGTGCTCGGCTACCCGCTCGACGGCCCGTACACCGCGACGTCCGCCAGAGTGCGTGGCCGGATCAACCTGCGCGGACCGGACATCTACGAGTCCAACACCGTGCAGCGCGACGTGTTCACCGTGCGCGGGCAGGTCCGCAGCGGCAACTCCGGCGGGCCGATGATCAATCCGGACGGCGAGGTCATCGGGGTTGTCTTCGGTGCGGCCGTCGAGGATCCGGAGACCGGCTTCACGCTGACGTCCGAGCAGGTGCGGCCGGTGGTGGACACGGCTCCGGCGTTGAGCGCGAACACCTCTACCGGCCCCTGCGCGAACTGACTTCCCTCCCGTGCGGGGGCTGGGGAGCAGAGGGCCGCGCGCGTGTCATGAGGGGTCCCCATCGGACAAATTTCGTCCGATGGGGACCCCTCATGACATACGTGCGCGAGGGGATCAGGAGCCCCCTGAGAGGCCCTCACGCCAGGAAGCCACGGTCTCCTCGACGTCCAGCGGCCGTGCCCGCAGCACCGGACCGCCTGCCGGACGCCGGTGTTCGGCGCGGATTCGTTCGTTCAGGTCCTCGACGATCTCCCGCACCCGGGCCTCACGCCGTACCCGGGCGAGCGTGTCCGGCAGGTCGTCGAGTTCCTTGGCGATCGCCAGCGACGGCGGCAGCAACGCCGAGAGGTCGTGCCCCTCGTCGCGGACCTTGTTGACGACCCAGGCCAGCGCGCTGTCCGGGCCGTTGGTCTTCGGCAGCGGTCTCCCGGCGCCGGGAAGGTCGTCGAACTCGCCCTTCGCCTGCGCGGCGCTGACCTGCCGATCCACCCAGGACTCGAACGACACACCCGTCGGTTTACGCTCGGTCATCTCTCCAAGATACGGAGAAAGTCCAGTAGTGCCCCGGTCGTCCGCTCCGGCGCTTCCAGCTGCGGGAAGTGCCCGATGCCGGGCCAGCGTTCGAGCCGCGCGTCCGGGGCCCAGTGGCGGGACGCCGCCGCGGTCTCCGGCAGGACGCAGCGATCGACCTCGCCGTGGATTTGCAGGACTCGGGCGGCGTAGCGGCCTCGCAGTGCTTCGCTGAATCGGCGGCCTTCGCCACGGAACTGCGCGCGGAACGCCCATCGGTAGTACTCGAGCGCGCTGTGCGGGACACCCGGCACGAGCATCGCCTGCCGGAAGGTCCGCACGGTTTCGGTGAAGTCCGAAGTTTTCGTCCATTGTGGACCGGACCAACCGCGGAAAAGCTCCTCGACGGCGAGCGCGTCGTCCTTGACCAGCCATTTCTCCGGCGCCATCGGCAACTGGAACCGGAACAGGTGCCCGGAGGCGCGAAGCTGCCCCGGCCGCCGGACGGCACCACGCAACGCCAGCGGATGCGCGCCACCCAGCACGCTGACCGACGAGACCAGCCGCGGATGCAGTGCGCCGACCGTCCACGCGAGCATGCCGCCCCAGGCATGTCCGACGAGATGGGCCTTGCGCGCGCCGAGTGCCTTGATCAGCCCGCCGACGTCGCCCGCGAGCGTCCAGGCGTCATAGCCGCGCGGGGGTTTGTCGGAGTCGCCATAGCCACGCAGATCGACCGCGACCGCACGGAAACCGGCGTCCGCGAGCGCCGCCAGCTGGTGGTGCCAGGTCCACCAGAATTCGGCGAACCCGTGCAGCAGCAGGACCATCGGTCCTTCGCCGATCTCGGCGACGTGCAGCCGGATGCCGTTCGCGGAGACGTCACGATGGGTCCACGGACCGTCGATCCGCACGATCGACGGATCCGGTGTCGCCCGCACCGCCTCGAAAACCCGTCAGCTGCGGTCGGCGGTCGAGCCGTCGTCGCCGTGACGCGGCTTGAACGCGGCCGCGGTGTCCTTGAAGCTGTTGATCGTGCGCTCCGGCGCCCGGATCTTCTTCACCTTGAGGTAGCCGAGGAAGCCCGCGACCGCCGTCGAGACGAGCATCAGCCCGAACACGATCAGGAACGCCGCCCACCGCTGCAGGAACTCCGACAGCAGTTCGCCGAGGAAGAAAAAGAAGAAGAACGAGCTGTACAGCCCGATGACCAGCGCGACCAGGAAGAAAATGGCGCCCTTGACGCCCTTCTTCGCCTCCGCGACGACCTCGGACTTGGCCAGTTCGACCTCGGCGCGGATCAGCGTCGAGACGTGTTGTGTGGCATCGCCGACGAGCTTCCCGAGGGACTGCTCGCTCGCTACCACGTCGTCATCGCTCGACAGGGGGAGGTAGGGCACGGCCCCCACGCCGTCGGGGCCGGTGCGTTCGTGCTTGGGGCTGCTCACACCGGTCATCGTGCCACGTGCCCTCATCCCGGGCGCGGCGGACCGGCGAGTGTCGCGTGCTCAATCCTCCCGCGCGTGGACGCGGCTGCGGTGCACGAGCATCGCGGCGGCCGAAAGCGAGGCGATGGCCGAGGCGATCAGCACCGCCGCTTTCGCCAGTTCGACGCTGTCACCGTCGAGTGCGAGGTCGGCGATCAGCAGGCTGACGGTGAACCCGACACCGCCGAGCATCGACAGCGCGCCGATGTCCCGCCAGCCCATGCCCCGTGGTTTCTCCGCGAGTTTGAACTTCACCGCCAGCAGGCTGGCGCCGAAGATCCCGACCAGTTTCCCGCCGATCAATCCGACCAGGACGGCCAGCGGCAACGCCGTGGTGAAGACCGCGCCGAGCGACTCGGCATCCACTTTGATCCCGGCCGCGAACAGCGCGAACAGCGGAACGGCGACAGCGGCCGACCACGGCTGAAGCCGGTGTTCGAGCCGGATGGCGGGGGCGTGCTCCTCACCCTCGTCGGCGCGGACGCGGGTGAGCAGGCCGAGTGCGACGCCGGCGATGGTGGCGTGGATACCCGCCGAGTGCACCGCGATCCAGGTGATCAACGCCAGCGGGACGTAGATCCAGGCACTGCGGACGCGACGTCGCTGCAGGTACGCGTACAGCGCGAGGGCCACGACGGCGACGCCCGCGGCGACGAGGTCGAACTTCGCGGTGAACAGGATCGCGATGATGAGGATCGCGCCGAGATCGTCGACCACCGCCAGCGACAGCAGGAAGACCCGGGCGCTGCTCGGCAGGTTCGACGCGGTCAGCGCCAGCACACCCAGTGCGAAGGCGATGTCGGTGGCGACCGGGATGGCCCAGGCGCGTTCGATGCCCGGCGTCCCCCAGCCGACGGCGAGCGCGACCAGCGCCGGGACGATCATGCCGCCGATCGCGGCCACCACCGGCAGGATCGCCTGCTTGAACCGGGAGAGTTCGCCGACCACCAGCTCGCGTTTGAGTTCGAGGCCCGCGACGAAGAAGAACAGCGCGAGCAGGCCGTCCTTCGCCCAGTCGCCGATCGTCAGGTTCAAGTGCAGGAATTCGGGACCGAGCCGGAAATCGCGGAGGGCGCGGTAAAGGTCGTCAAGAGGGGAATTCGCCCAGAGCAGGGCGATCGCGGTGGCACCGAGCAGGATCAACCCGCCGGTGGTTTCCGTGCGCAGATAGCGGGCGAAGTCGGCGACGACGGCTTTCGCGGGGCGGTTCGGGCCGGACAAGGCATCCTCCGGTTTTCGGCAACGATGAATACTGTTGCCGACCAGGCTTCCCGGCGCACCTTGACGGGATTTTAACGCCTCCAGCTGCGGAAATCTCGTGTTCATGACCGGAACCACAAGGTCAGCCGGACGTCGGTGCCCGGTCCACCTGGTGGGCTTCTAGCATGTCAACCGGAAACCGACAACGATGTCTTCGATAAGGACGGCATGGTGAGTACCTCTACCGAGGTCCAGCAGGACACGAGGTTTTTCGGGCACCCACGAGGGCTGGCGAACCTCTTCGGCGTCGAGATGTGGGAGCGATTCTCGTACTACGGGATGCTCGGCATCCTCCCGATCTACCTCTACTACGAAGTCAGTCAGGGCGGCCTCGCGCTGCCGAAGGCCTCCGCGCTCGGCATCGTCGGCGCGTACGGCGGCATGGTCTACCTGTCGGCGGTGATCGGCGCCTGGGTCGCGGACCGCGTGCTCGGCTCCGAACGGACGCTGTTCTACAGCGCGATCCTGATCATGATCGGCCACATCAGCCTCGCCGTGCTCCCTGGCCTGGCGGGCATCGGCGTCGGCCTCGCGTGCGTGGCCATCGGCAGTGGCGGGCTGAAGTCCAACGCCACCACCATCGTCGGGACGCTGTACGCGAAGGACGACGAGCGCCGCGACGGCGGTTTCACGATCTTCTACATGGGGATCAACCTCGGCGGCTTCGTCGGGCCGCTGCTGACCGGGCTCGTGCAGAGCGAGATCGGCTTCCACGTCGGCTTCGGGCTCGCCGCGGTCGGGATGGCGCTGGGCCTGACCCAGTACGCGTTCGGCCGCAAGAACCTCGGCGACAAGGCGAGCGAGATCCCCAACCCGCTCCCCGCGTCGCGGCGTCCGGTGGTCTTCATCGGCACCGCCGCCGGTGTCGCGGCGATCGTGCTGCTCGTGGTCTTCGGCGTGATCAACCCGGCGAACCTGGTCGACGTCGTCGTCTGGACCGTCGCGGTCATCTCGGTGATCTACTTCGTGGTGATCATCAGCAGCAAGAAGATCACCTCCGACGAACGCAGCCGGGTGTACTCGTTCATCCCGATGTTCATCGCGAGCGCGGCGTTCTTCTCGCTGTACCAGCAGCAGTTCACCGTCGTCGCGGCCTACACCGACGAGCGCCTCAACCGGACGGTCTTCGGCTGGGAGATGCCGGTGGCGTGGGTCAACTCGATCAACCCGGTGTTCATCATCCTGTTCGCGCCGGTGATCGCGGCGATCTGGACGAAACTCGGCTCGAAGCAGCCGTCCTCGCCGATCAAGTTCGTGCTCGGCACCGTCGTGATGGGTGCGGCGTTCCTGCTGTTCCTCCCGATGGTGGGCAGCGGCAAGAACGCGAGCCCGCTGCTCGCGCTGGCAGGCATCCTGTTCGTGTTCACCATGGCCGAGCTGATGCTCTCGCCGGTCGGCCTGTCGCTGTCGACCAAACTCGCGCCGGACGCGTTCCGGACGCAGATGGTGGCGCTGAACTTCCTGTCCATTTCGCTGGGTACCGCGATGTCCGGGAAGCTCGCCGAGTACTACAGCGTCGACAATGAGGCGCCGTACTTCAGCATCGTCGGCGGGGTGGCCATCGTGGTCGGTGTGGCGCTCCTGCTGGCGACGCCGATGATCCGGAAGCTGATGAAGGGCGTTCACTGACGCTCCCGACCTCGCTCGGTACCGGCGCCGCCCTGCCCGCTTGAAGTACATGAAGGCCCCCTTCCTTGTGCCTAGCGCAAGGAAGGGGGCCTTCCTGTACTGGGGAGGTTGTGAAGGTCGAGTTTCCTCGGCTGAGCCGAGGGAAGGGGGCCTTCACGCGCCATCGTCCCGCTATAGGTACTTAACGGTCTGCCACTCGCGACTACGCCACGGTCGTCCCGAAAAGCACCCCGACGTAGTAGGTCACCAGCATCGTCAGCATCCCGACGCCGAGGTTCCGCGCGATCGCGCGCCCGACCCGGGCGTCGCCGAGTTTCGCGCTGAGGAATCCGGTCAGCACCAGTCCGACCACGACGGCCGACGCGCAGGCCCAGACCCGTGCCGAAGTCGGTGTCCACGCGATCGCCAGCAGCGGCAGCAGGGCGCCGACGGTGAACGCCACCAGTGACGCCCACGCCGCCTGCCACGGGCTGGTCAGATTGTCCGGATCGATGCCGAGTTCGGCTTCCGCGTGTGCTTGCAGCGCGTCCTTTTCGGTCAGTTCGCGTGCGACTTGGGCGGCGAGTTCCGGGGAGAGGCCCTTCGACTCGTAGATTTGCGCGAGTTCCCGTTCTTCGGCCTCCGGCATCTCTTTCAGCTCGCGCTTTTCCAGCCGCAACTGCGCGCGTTCGGTGTCGCGCTGGGTGCTCACCGAGACGTATTCGCCGCCTGCCATCGAAAGCGCGCCGGCGACTAGGCCCGCGATTCCCGCCGTCGCGATCGCGGTGGAGTCGGTGGTCGCGCCCGCGACACCGACCACGATGCCCGCCACCGACACGATCCCGTCGTTCGCGCCGAGAACCCCGGCGCGCAGCCAGTTCAGCTTGCCGCCGAGGTCCGCGTGTGGTTCGTGCGGATGTGCGGTCGAGACTGTTTCGGTCACCGTTTCAGTGAAACACGAAGAATGGGATCCGGCGAGAGGAACCGTTTCAGTAACCGAAGGCAATCCTTATTGATTGTTGCCTTGCCTGACCTGGCCTCTGGGCTAAGTTGTCCCGATGACCGAGGTGGTGATCCTGATCGGGCTGCAGGCCTCCGGGAAGACGACGTTCTTCCGCCGGGAGTTCGCGAGTACGCACGTCCACCTCAGCAAGGACAACTTCCCCAACGCCCGCCACCGTCAGGCCCGCCTGCTCCGGATGCTGGCCGAGGCGCTGGAAGACGGTCGTTCGGTGGTCGTGGACAACACCAACCCGTCGCCGGAGGACTGGGCGCCGCTGATCGAGATCGCGAGGCGGTACGGCGCGGACGTCAAGGGCTACTGGTTCCCGCTCGACTTCGTCGGCTCGCAGGAGCGCAACGCGCGCCGCGGCGGCAAATCCCGGGTGCCCGACGTCGGTCTGTATGCGACTCTCAAACGGCTGCGGCGGCCTGGCGCCGAAGACGGGTTCGACGAGCTGTACACCGTCGGTTTCGACGGTGATGGCGGTTTCGTCGTGGAACGGGGATGACGATGGAGACCGGCGACTTCGAGGCGCGGCAACGGGAACGAGAGTGGTTTCACGGGCTGACGGTGCCCCCGGGTTCGTGGACGGTGCTCCGCGTCGACGGCCGCGGCTTCTCCAAGCTCACCGAAGCGCGTTTCGAGAAGCCGTTCGATCCGCGGTTCGGTGAGTGCATGGTCGAGGCCGCCCGTGCGTTGATGGCGGAGTTCGCCGCACCGTACGTCTACACGGAAAGCGACGAAATCTCGCTCCTCCTCGATCCCACCGCCGAGCTGTTCGGCCGCGGCGTCGAGAAGCTCGTGTCGATCTCCGCCGGGATCGCGTCGGCGGCGTTCACCCATGCGGCCGGGGCGCCCGCGCATTTCGACGGCCGGATTTGGCTCGGCACGACGACGGCGGACGTCGTCGACTATTTCTCGTGGCGACAGGCGGACGCGACCCGGTGCGCGCTCAACGGCTGGTGCTACTGGACCTTGCGCAAGGCGGGCAACTCGGCGAGTGAGGCCGGAGCCGCCATCGAAGGCGCAGGCGTTTCCGAGAAGAACGAGCTGCTTTTCGCACACGGCATCAACTTCGCCGAAGTGCCCACTTGGCAGCGACGCGGCGTCGGGCTGCACTGGGAGACCTACGAGCGCACCGGATTCGACCCGGTGCGGGAGATCGAGGTCGCCGCGACACGCCGCCGCGTGCGTGTCGAGCGTGAGCTGCCGATGAAGGACGAATACCGCGCCTTTCTCGGCGAACTGCTTCAGCCGATCGGCTCGGGCAGCCGCCGCACGCGGTAGGCGAGTTCGATCGTCTCGCCGGTCGCCGGGTCGCCCAGTTCCACGCGCCAGGCGTCGGCGAACTGGTCAACGCCGTGCACCATCGGGATCGTCCCCGAGATCAGCACGGTCCCCGGCGCGTGCAGGCCGCGTTCGCGCAGGACGTCCAGCCAGTACGACGGCGGCAGCAGTTCCGCGAGTTTCCCTTGCTGGATCAGGGTTTCCCCGGCCCAGGCGGAGAGCGTGAGGTCGTCGAGCCGGTCCTGGACGTCGACGAGGCGCCAGGCCTTCGCCGCGAGGACGTCGGGTCCGGCGTTCTTGCTCCACGCGACGCCGTGTGCTTCGAGGGCGCGGTCGGTGTGGTCGCAGGCGGCGGTCAGGAGGACGTCCTCGGGCGCGGGGCCGGTGATGACGATGGCCCATTCCGCCTCGCCGGAAGTCCGCTCGTGCTGCACGGGGACCTCTTCGGTCTGGCTCGCCAGGTACGGCGCGACCGGGTAGAGCGCCGGGATCACCGAGGGCGCGGGGACGCCGAGTTCGGCCAGTTCGGCCACATGGGCGGCCACGTCTTCCTGGCTGCGGCCGGCGTATCCGGCGTTCAGGAGGGTGTGGACCTCGGTGGTCCGTTCCTGGCCGTCGGGAAGGGTGAAACGCAGCTCAGGCATCTGTCCTCCGAGATTGGGGGTTGCGCATACAGCTTGTATACAAGGAGTATATCCGCAATTCAACCCCTCCCGGCGGGGTTGAGGACCTCGAACGGACGGGATGTGGACATGACCTCACCAGCCGGTGACCGGCGCTCGTTGCACAAGGCCTTCGCGGCCAGCCTCTCGGGAACAGCGCTCGAGTGGTACGACTTCGCGGCCTATTCGGTGGCGGCCGCGACGATCTTCGGGCACCTCTTCTTCCCATCGGAAGACCAGCTCGCGAGCACGATGGCGGCGTTTTCCACCTACGCCGTCGGCTATCTCGCCCGGCCCATCGGCGGGTTCCTCTTCGGCCGCCTCGGCGACGTGCTCGGCCGCAAGCGCATCCTGGTCATGACGCTCGTCCTCACCGGTGTCGCGACGTTCCTCATCGGCGTCCTGCCCACGTACGAGACCATCGGCGGCTTCGCGGCCGTCCTGCTCGTGTTGCTGCGGTTCGCGCAGGGTGTCGGCATCGGCGGCGAATGGGGTGGCGCCGTCCTGCTGTCGAGTGAGTTCGGGGATCCGGGCAAACGCGGGTTCTGGGCGTCCGCCGCGCAGATCGGCCCGCCCGCGGGCAACCTGCTCGCGAACGGCGTCCTGGCCGTCCTCGCCGCGCTGCTCACTGAGGACCAGTTCAACAGCTGGGGCTGGCGGATCGCGTTCCTGCTTTCCGGCGCGCTGGTCGGCTTCGGCCTGTGGATCCGGCTCAAGCTGGAGGAAACGCCGGTCTTCAAGAAGATCCAGGAGAGCGGTGAGCGTTCGTCCGCGCCGATTTCCGAGGTCTTCCGCACCGAACGCCGCGCGCTGATCGCGGCCGTGCTGATCCGCGTCTGCCCGGACGTCCTATATGCGCTGTTCACCGTTTTCGTCCTTACTTATGTCACCACGCACACCGATCTCTCGCGCGGCGCCGGACTGGCCGCGGTGATGATCGGCTCGGCGTTCCAGCTGTTCTTGATGCCGTTGTTCGGCGCGCTCTCGGACCGCGTCTCGCGGCGCAAGATGTACCTGGTCGCTACCATCGCTGCCGGGATCTGGCCGTTCGTGTTCTTTCCGATGGTCAGCGGCGGCTCGTTCTTCATGCTGGTGACCGGGATCGTGCTCGCGCTCGTCATCCACGCCGCGCTGTACGGGCCGCAGGCCGCGCTCGTCACCGAGCAGTTCTCGCCGCGCCTGCGCTACACCGGAAGCTCGCTGGCCTACACCCTCGCCGGGGTCATCGGCGGGGCACCCGCGCCGCTGCTGTTCACCGCGTTGCTCGCCGGCTACGACACCTGGGTCGCGATCGGCGTCTACCTGCTCGCGACCGCCGTGGTGAGCATCATCGGTGTCGTGCTGGCCCGCGACCCGGATCGCGAGGAGGAAGCCGCGGCCTTGGAGCCTGCCCGATGAACTGGCTGCCTATGTCCACTGTGGAGGGTCTGCCGCTGATCGGCGGGCCGGGCCGGTTCCGGTCGCTCGCGCGGGCGGAAGGCGGTCTGGCGTACGAGATCTTCTATCCCGCAGGCGTCGCGTCCCCGGTGCACAGCCACGATCACGACAGCATCGTGTACCTGATTTCGGGTTCGCTGCGGGGCACGCTCGACGGCCGTGCGGTCACGCTCGAAGCGGGTGGGACCGTCGTCCATCCACGCGGTGTCCCGCATAGTGTCGAGGCCATTGTGGACAGTCGATGGGTCGAGTTCAAGACCCCGCTGCCCGCGAGGCCGCCGATCGGAGGGTAAAGAAACCAGGGCGGACGCTGAAGGTTCCAGCGTCCGCCCCGGTCGGGAGGAAAGTCTTACGCGTCCAGCTCGGCAAGCGCCAGCTTCGCCTTCTCCAGCTCGGCTTCGAGCTGGGCGACCTTCGCGGCCTGCAGCTCGCGGGCCGCGTTGATGACCTCGTCGATCGGGCCGGACAGGTCCTGGTGCAGTTCCTTGGCGGCACGGGACACGGCCGCGGCCGGGATCTCCAGGCCCTTCGCCACCCACTTGCTGCCGTTCTTGAGCTCGGCCTGCCACTCGCCGTCGGCGGTGCCGGTGACCGTGAGGATCAGCTCGACGGTGCGGGTCTTCTTGGCCGTCGTGGCGACCTTCGGGCGACCACGCTTGGGCTTGGGGGATTCCGCCACGTTTTCGGCGGGGGTTTCCGTCTTGTCCTCGGCCGGGGCGTCCCCGGCCTCGGTGGCGGCCGTCGCGTTCTCGGCCGTCTCGGTGGACTCTGCCTGCGGCTTCGAGTCGACGGGCGCTTCAGTAGCCGCTTCTTCGGACACGGCGTCAGTGCGTGTCAAGGCATCCACGGTCATCGTCGGTGTCGTCTCCTTGCCCGGGTATGGGGTGGTACCCAGCACATCCTAGAACAGGCGTTCGACTCGCGCGAACCGGGGTGTGGTAGGCGTGGTGGATGTCATGAGGGGTCCCCATAGGACGAAATTTGTCCTATGGGGACCCCCCAAGACAAGAGTGGCGGAAATAAAAACAAATTAAGGACGTAAGAAACACAAAAGGAATAAG
>NZ_JBFBBY010000102.1:0-28843 GCF_040682875.1 Amycolatopsis sp. NPDC051071
CAGAGTGTTATATGACCCTTTGGGCGGTTCGGCGCTCCCAAGTACATGAAGGCCCCCTTGCTTGCGCTAGGCGCAAGGAAGGGGGCCTTCATGTACTTGAACCCCGCGCTATCGCCTGCCGGGACAGCAAGGGACCTTTGCTATCACTTAGCCGTCTGACCTGCGGAAAGAGAGCAAGGGACCTTTGCTGTCACTTCAGGCCGCGCGGTCGTCCCGGACCTCGGAAGTGCCCCGGCCGCCACCCCGGAGCAGCCGCGGCCGCGCACCGGCCTCCGGGAATACCCACTTTTTGAACGACCACCACCGGAATACCGTGCCCAGCAGCGTCCCGATGACGACGCCGCTCACGAAGTCCGCGATCTCCTGCGTCAGCAGCCCGACGTGCGGCTGCTCCAGGCCGAGCACATAGCGCGACACGAGCTGCGGAAGCGCGTTGAGCCCGAGTGCGATGGCGCTGAGCAGGAAGAAGAGTGCCGCCTCATGGGCCCGTTCACGGCCGCCGCGGGTACGAAAGGACCACTCGCGGTTCGCCACGTACGAAAAAACGGTCGCCACCAGGACGCCGATCATCAGCGCGGTCACCGGTTTGTCGGTCAGCACGGTGAACTTCAGTCCGTAGGTGATCGTCATCGTGATGACGAAACTCGCGCCCCCGACAACGGCGAAACGCAGCAACTCCCGGTGTTTCCCCAGCATGCGGGCAGGCTACTGAAAGGACCCGCCGATCATCCCGTCGGGCTGGACCGCGGGCTTCGACTTACCGGGCCGCGGTGGCGCGCTCGTGGTCGCGTGCGGCGGGGCGGGCTCCTGCTTCGCCGGTTCCGAAGGCGTCGCGGACGGCGAAGGCTTCTTCGACGGAGAAGGCCATTCGGGCCGCCCTGGCTTCGTCGTCTCCGACGTGGACGGAGGCTTCGAAGGTGTCGAAGTGACCGAAGGCAGCGAAGGCGGAGTGGTCGGCGGAAGCAGTGGCGTGTCGTCGCACCAGTGGTGCCAGCAACCGAAGTAGACCTCGACCGGCTTCGCCTTCGCGACACCGAGGGTGGCGTTCACCGTCACCGGGAGGTTGTCGGCCGGGCGGCCCTTCAACCGGACCCACAGGCTCACTTGACGTCCCGGAGTCAGCGAGCCGCGCGAAGTGCATGAAGCGCCTTCGCCGGTCGGGTGGCACGGGATGCCGTACACGCTCCACGAGCTGGACACACGGTGATCGAGGGTGATCGTCACCGGTTTCGTCGTCTTGCCCGTGTTCTTGACGCGGATCATCACCAGCGGGTTGCGGGTCCACGGGAACGCCGACAGCCCGTCACTCTCGGCCCGCAGGTCGAGGTCGTCCGGCGGCGGTTTCACGGTGAGCTTCACCGCGACCGACACCTTGATCCGCGCACCCGCCGTCACCGAACCGGTCACCACGCTGCCCGCTTCGGCCGTTTCGTCGGCACGCAGCCGGAACGTCAGCACCGCGGACTGTCCGGGTTCGAGTCCGGTCCCGGTCTTGCAGGTCACCGTGCCGGTGCCGCCGGGGCAGTTCACCGCGATCGGCGTGGGCGCCGCTTGTCGCCGGAAGCCCGAGACGCCCATCGCGCCACCACCGCCGGCGGGAACGGCCGTCACGCCCTTCGGCAAGTTCAGCGAGACAGCGACGGGTTCGGACTTCGAACCGCCGTCGTTGCGCACGGTGATCGGCAGGTTTGTGTCCTCACCCGGCTGGAGGTGGACGCCCCCGGCCGGGGCCGACGCCGTCATCACCGGCGGCGCCGGGATCGCAGGAGACGACGCGGGCGGTTCGGCGGGCGGCGGGGGCTCAGCCGGAGGAACGGCCGGAGGAGCGGCAGGCGGCGCCGCGGGAGGCGGCTGCCGCGGCGCGGGAGGAGCAGGAGGGGCCGGAGGAGCGGGAGGCGCCGGAGGAGCGGGAGGCGCCGGCGGGACCACCGGGGGCGGGGGCGGCGGCGGGACGGCGGGGGCGGGAGCCGCGGCGGGCGGCGGGACGGCCGCCGCCGCCGGAATCTCCTGGGTACCGCCACCGGCGGCCAGTGCCACCGCGACGGCGGCGACGATCGCCGCGCTGGATCCGGCCACTCCGGCGAACTGGCGCGGTCCGGCCGCGGCGGCACCGGCCGCCGCACCCGAACCGGAACCCGCGGCGGTGGCCGTCGCGACCGCGGTGACCGCGGCCGCCTTGCCTGCCCCGGCGGTGGCCAGGTAGCCGAGAGCCGCGCCACCGAGCACGATCGGCGCGATGATCCCGCGCAGACCGCCGTTGATGTCGGCCAGTTCCGCGGCCAGCGCACGGCATTTCTCGCATTCGTCCAGGTGGTTCTCCACCTGGGTGCGCTCACGCTTCGAAAGGCCGTCGCGGGTCCACGCGCCGAGTTTGTCCGCACTCGCCCGGCAGCGTTCACCGGAGTTCTCGGCCAGGTGCACCTGCAGATACGCCTGCCGCAGACCCTCGCGGGCCCGGTAGGCGAGCGCGGAGACACCGTTCGCGGTCAGCCCCAGCAGCGGCGCGACCTCGGCGGGGCTCTGCTGCTCGATCTCGGTGTGCCACAGCACCGCCTGCCACCGCTCGGGCAGCCGTGCGAACGCCTTCGCGGCGAGCGTGCGCTCAAGCCCGGCGACGGCGGTGTCGGAGAAGGGAACGGTCAGCGCCTCGCCGACGGCACCGCCGACGTCGGACATGTCCTCGTTGAGGTCGAGGCGCTTTTCCTTACGCGTCTTGTCGTAGGCGGTATGCCGGAGGGCCGTCAGCAGGTACGCGCGAAACGCGGTGTCCGGGCCTTTGCCGCCACGCAGGGTGTCGAGCACCTTCGCGAAGGCTTCCGAAACGAGGTCGTCGGCCTCGGAGCTGGACCTGGCGAGCTGTCGGGCGAGGTTGTGCGCCGCGCTGGAGTGACGCTCGTACAGCGTTCCGTACGACGCGATTTTCCCGTCGCGCACCTCGGCGATCAGCTCGGCGTCACTCCTACCGGAGAGATCGGCGGGAACGGTCGACACGGGACTCCTTCATCTGCTGGTCCGGCGGGTTCTACTCTTCCTGACGCCCGAACAGGCTCAGTGTGACGGACTAGGCGACGTACGTCACCTCGCGGTACCGCCGATGACCCGGAGAGCCCAGCAGCTTCACCCGCTCCGGGTTACCGAAGAGTTCGGAAAGATCCTTGGAAAACGCCGTCACGCCCGGCCTGGGCCAGCGTCCCCACCGTGAAGCGATCGGCAAGATCGACAAGATCGGACGGAAGGGGCGGTGGCCAGTGGAGGTACCGGCGACCGGTGCGCCGTCCGGGGAACCCGACGGGCAAGCCGCCTGGAACCGGTTCGAACGAGATCGCTCGCTCCGCGCCCTGCGAGCCCGCTGGCGGACGGCCAGTCTGGCCGCGGGCTGGCGTTTCCCCAGCGACTGGGGCCTCCCGGAGGTCGATGCCGTCTGCGCGGCGGTGATCAAGAACGGCCGAGTGGTCACCGCCGAGGTGGCGGAGACGGCTCTCGCGGGATTGGGCCGGGCACGTGCCGCGGCGGGTGCCGGGCTGGCGGAGACACTCGCGGACCTCGCCGCGTTGCACGCCGTGCTCGCCGACCCGGACGCGGTGGACGGATTCCTGGCCCCGGACGTCGATTCCACGCCCTCCCGGTTACTCCGGGTGACAGCGCTGGCTTGGGCGGACGTCGCGACCGATCAGCTCGTGAACACCGAAGTGGTCGAACCGCTGACCGGACTGCCCACGGCCGCGTATCTGCGGACGCGGTTGAGTGAGCTGTACCGCCAGGCTCGTCGCGACGAGCGGCCGGTCGCGGAGGCGCACACCTTGCTGGTGGTCTCGATGGACTTCAGCTCGGTCGCGGGCTGGCCTCGGCTGACCGGGATGATCCTGGTCGCGGACGCGCTGAAGCAGGTGTTCGACGGCGGAGAAAGCGTCGCGTCACTCGGGCCGTCGACAGCGGGTGCGCTGGTGTCGAAGGACTCCAGACTCGCTTCATCGGGCGTCGCGCTGCGTAGGGCGCTTAACGAGCGGCTTTCGGTGGATGCCCAGCTCCATGACACCGGCAGGCCGCGGATTTCGACCGTCCGGCTCCCGGCGACTTACGACCAGGCGTGCGATCTGCTCACCTCTCTCGCGCGTTCGTAGCGGGCTAGCGCAAGACGTTCTCCTGGTCACGGGCGACCCAGTCGAGGTGGCAAGACCCGGTTCATGATTTCCTGGTTCCGTGACCCGGACTGTTCCCGCCGATGCGAACGGCGACGTTTCGGCGAGCCGCCCGCAACATCGCCTCTCGTTGCGCAGGTCGCTCGCCCGCTTGTCCGTCCGGCCGAGATCGATCCTGATCCTCTTGGTGATCCCGCTGGTCGCGATCGGTTTCGGCATCTGGGGCTGGCAGCACGAATGGGTGCTCGGCGTCGACAGCGCCGTCTACCGCGCCGGCGCCGAGACACTGCTGAACGGCGACCCGCTCTACGACGCCAACACGCTTCCGGTGGAACCCTGGTGGGCGCTGCTGCCGTTCACCTACCCGCCGACGGCCGCCCTGTTCTTCATCCCGCTCGCGCTGGTTCCGACGCAGGTCGCCTGGGGGCTCCTGACCGCGGTCTCGCTGTTCGCGCTGGCGTTGTGCGTCCGGATCGCCATCGGCGCGCTGCCGAAGCCCTCGACCGACGGTCCCCGCTGGTGGGCGTCACCCGCTCGCTCGACGATCGCGTTCTTCCTCGTCTTCCTCGGTCTCGAACCGGTGTGGCGCACGGTCTTCCTCGGTCAGATCAACATCATCCTGATGGCGCTGGTGATGCTCGACATCCTGGTCATCGGCGCGCGGGGCAGCCGCTGGGGTGGCGTGCTGGTCGGCGTCGCGGCCGCGATCAAGCTCACCCCGATCGTCTTCCTCGGGCATCTGTTCATCACCGGCCGCCGGATGGACGCCGTCCGCGGGCTCATCACGTTCATCGTGCTGCAGGGCCTGATGTTCGTGGTCATCCCGCACGACGCGGCGCGCTACTGGACCTACACGCTGCCCGACACCGGGCGCATCGGCCCGGTGCACTGGGCGGGCAACCAGTCGCTGAACGCGCTGATGAACCGCTTCACCGAACTCGCGCCCTGGGCGTCGAAGGCGGCGATGGGGATCGGCGCGCTGCTCGCGATCCCGGCGATCTGGCTGGTGCTGCGCTTCCACCGCAAGGGCCAGGCGCTCGCGGCGATGCTGGTGACGGCGTTCTGGATCCTGCTGATCTCGCCGATCTCCTGGACACACCACTGGGTCTGGGTGGCGCCGCTGGTCGTTCTGCTGGTCTCGCGCCTGCCGCAGACCACTCCCGCCACCGCGTGGAAACGCTGGCTGGGCACCTTCGCGGTGTTCTTCGTCTTCATCAGCTGTGTGCTGCTGATCTTGCCGAACGGCCGCAACGTCGAGCTGCACTGGAAGGTGTGGCAGAACATCCTCGGCAGCGCGTACATCTTCATGCCGCTGGTGCTGGCGGTCGCGCTCGCCGGGCGCTGGTGGTACCTGCGCCGGAAGAAGCGGCGAGCAGGGGCTGTGGAAGACGGCGAGCATGCTGAAGCCGCGACCGGCGGCTGAGCCGCGGGTCGCCGGGATCGCACTGGCGGGTGCGCTCGCACTGGCGATGCTCGCGCTGGGCACCGTGGCCTGGCTCGGCGAATGGCACCTCGGCGCGGACAGCGCCGTCTACCGGGCCGGCGCGCTCACCCTGCTCAAGGGCGAGCCGCTCTACCCGCGTGAGGCGCTGACGACGCTGCCGCCATGGGTGCTGCTGCCGTTCACCTACACGCCGGCCGCGGCGCCACTGTTCCTGCCACTCGCGATCGTCCCGGCCGGGTTGACCTGGGGCGTCGTCGGCGCGCTCTCGCTCGTCTGCCTGAGTGTCGTGATCAGCGTGGTCGCACGGGCCTGCGGTGCCCCGATCACCCGATGGTGGGTCCTGCCGCTGGCCACGGCCGGGGCGCTGGCGCTGGAGCCGGTGTGGAAGACGCTCTTCCTCGGGCAGATCAACCTCATCCTGATGGCGTTGGTCGTCCTCGACGTCCTGGTGCTGTCGGCACGCGGTTCACGCTGGGCGGGGGTGCTGATCGGGATCTCGGCCGCGATCAAGCTGACCCCGCTGATCTTCGTGCCCCACCTGCTGTTCACCGGCCGGTGGAAGGACGCGCTGCGGGCACTCGGCACGTTCGTCGTCCTCGAAGCCGTGATGTTCGCGGTGATCCCCGGCGACGCCGTCCGCTTCTGGACCGAATCGGCCACCGACCCCAGCCGGGTCGGCTCCGTGCACTGGATCTTCAACCAATCACTCAACGGCCTGGTGAACCGTGCTTCGGAGCTCGCGCCGTGGTCACTGACGGTGGCCATCGCGCTTGCCGCCGTCCTGGCCGTCCCCGCCGTTTGGCTGGTCGTGCGCCTGCATCGCCGCGGTGACCCGGTCGGCGCGCTGCTGGTGACCGCGTTCTACGGACTGTTGCTCTCGCCGGTGTCCTGGTCACACCACTGGGTGTGGACGGTGCCGCTGCTCGTCCTGCTCGTCATCCGCCGATCGTGGGTTCCGGCCGTGGGTGTCGCGATGCTGTTCGCGAGTGGCTTGATCATGTTCGTGCCGAACGGCGGGGAGACCGAGTTCGGCTGGGGGCTGGGCTGGTCGCTGCTCGGCAACGTCTACGTCCTTACCGCTGCGATCGCCATCACAGGACTGGCCGTCCGGGAACTGCGGCGCGGGTCCGCCCAGGTCGCGGCGGTGGCGGCCAAGTAATCTCATCCGCGTTATGGACAAACGAACCGGTCTTCCGATCGTGGGCATGGTTGGCGGCGGACAGCTGGCCAGGATGACCCACCAGGCGGCGATCTCCCTCGGCCAGTCCCTGCGCGTGCTGGCCGCCGGGGAGAACGAATCCGCCGGCCTCGTCGCGGGCGAGGTCGTGCACGGCCACCACACCGACCTCGAAGCGTTGCGCTCGTTCGCCGCCGGGGTCGACGTGCTGACCTTCGACCACGAGCACGTTCCCGGCGAGCACCTGCTGACGCTCGCGATGGAAGGCGTCACGATCCGGCCCGATCCGGCCGCGCTGTCGATGGCGCAGAACAAGCTCATCATGCGCGAGATGATGGCCGGTCTCGGGGTCCCCGGCCCCGACTTCGCCGAAGTGTCCTCTGTGGACGATGTGATCTCCTTCGGCGACAAGCACTCCTGGCCGGTCGTGCTCAAGGCCGCGCAGGGCGGTTACGACGGCCGCGGTGTCTGGATGCTCGACACCGCGCAGCAGGCACGCGAGACCGTGCCCGAGCTGATCAAGACCGGAACTCCTTTGCTGGTCGAGGAAAAGGTCGTCATGCGGCGCGAACTTTCCGCGCTGGTGGCCAGGTCCCCGTTCGGGCAGGGCGCGGCGTGGCCGGTGGTGGAGACCGTGCAGTCCGGCGGGATCAACACCGAGGTGCTCGCGCCCGCGCCGGGGCTGGGTATCGCCCGCACGCAGGAGGCACAGGACCTCGCGCTGCGGATCGCCGCGACGCTGAACGTGACCGGACTGCTCGCCGTCGAACTGTTCGAAACCGACAAAGGCTTGCTGGTCAACGAACTCGCGATGCGCCCGCACAACTCCGGGCACTGGACCCAGGACGGTTCGAAGACCTCGCAGTTCGAGCAGCACCTGCGTGCCGTGCTCGACTACCCGCTCGGCGTGACCGATCTGATCGCCCCCGCTTGCGTGATGGCGAACGTCCTCGGCGCGCCCGAAGCCCCCGAAATGGGGCCGGACGAGCGTCTCCACCACCTGTTCGCGCGTTACCCGGACATCCGCGTCCACTTGTACGGCAAGGGAGAACGCCCCGGGCGCAAGCTCGGGCACGTCAACCTCGTCGGCGAACGCATGGAGGAGTTGCGCGACCGGGCGCTGCTCTCCGCGCACTGGCTTTCCCACGCCGTCTGGCTCGACGGCTACGAGATTCACTAGAGCCTGTCGGCGGAGCTGAGACCATAAGCGTGAACCGGCCCCGCTATCGCGGGTTCACCGTAGAGAACTTGGAGTGTGGACATGTCGCCGCAGGTGGGCGTGATCATGGGCAGCGACTCGGACTGGCCGACGATGGAGGCGGCCGGGCAGGCGCTGGCCGAGTTCGGTGTCGAGTACGAGGTCGGCGTCTACTCGGCGCACCGCACTCCGCGGCGGATGCTCGACTACGCGACGTCGGCCGCTTCGCGTGGCGTGCGCGTGATCATCGCGGGTGCCGGCGGGGCCGCGCATCTGCCGGGCATGGTCGCTTCGGCGACGGTGCTGCCGGTGATCGGTGTGCCGGTGCCGCTGAAGTACCTCGACGGCATGGACTCGCTGCTGTCGATCGTGCAGATGCCCGCCGGTGTCCCGGTCGCGACGGTTTCCGTCGGCGGGGCACGGAACGCGGGCCTGCTCGCGGTGCGCATCCTCGCCGCTTCCGACGACGGGCTACAGGCGAAGATGGCCCGCTTCCAGGCGGATCTCGAGCAGCTCGTCCTCGACAAGGACGCCGCACTGCGTAAACGCGTCGAAGGCTGATCGCGATTAGTCCTCTAGTTGCGGTCCTTGCGTGTGCAACTACCGCAACCAGAGGACTGAACGCGGTGGGTCAGTCGGCGAGTTGCTTCCGCAGCTCTCGTTTGAGGACCTTCCCGGCGGCGGACACCGGGATCTGGTCGACGAAGTGGACGGCCCGCAGGCGTTTGTACGGCAGGACCCGTTCGCTGACCGCTTCCATGAGCTGCTCGGCGGAAACGTTCTCGTCGCTGCGCACGACGAAAGCGACCGGCAGCTCGCCGACCTCGGTGTCCGGTTTGCCGACGACGGCCGCAGCCGAGACGCCGGGCAAGGTGATCAGCAGTTCTTCGAGTTCGCGGGGGAAGACGTTGTATCCCTTGTACAGCAACATGTCTTTCTTGCGGTCCACAATGGACAGGTAGCCGTCCTCGTCGAGGACGCCGACGTCGCCGGTGTGCAGCCAGCCGTCGACGAGTGCGGCCGCGGTCTCCTCGGGCCGGTTGCGGTAGCCGATCATCACCTGCGGTCCGCGCAAGCACACCTCGCCGCGTTCCCCGATGGGCAACGGGTCTTCGCCGCCTTCGGCCGGGACGATCTTGACCTCGGTGTCGGGCAGCGGCAGGCCGACCGAGCCGACCTTGCGGGTGGCCGAGCGGTAGGACGGCGCGATGACCGCACCCATGGTGACCTCGGTGAGGCCATAGCCCTCGATGATGAGCACGCCGGGGAAGCGGTTCCGCAGGGCGCGGATCATCTCGTGATGCATGGGCGCCGCGCCAGAGCCGATGGTCAGCACCGACGACAGGTCGGCCGTGTGGAACGCCGGGCAGGAGAGCAGGGCCGCGAACAGCGCGGGCGCGCCGCCGATGGTGGTGACCCGCAGCAGCTCGGCGTCGGCCACGTACGCGGCCGGGTCGAAGCGGTCGTGCAGGACGACGGTGCCGCCGTCGAGCAGCGGGACGTTGAGCGCGGAGATGGTGCCCATCGCGTGGAACCACGGCGTCAGGTTGAGGGCGATCCCGGTGCCGATCCGGGACGGCCATTCGTCCGGTTCGCCGTACTGCTCGACGATCACCTCGCCGGAAGCGTCGAGCGCGGGTAGCGCGCCGAGGCGCCAGCACGAAGTCTGCAGGCTGTTGACCACGACGTTCCGATGCGGCAGGCAGACCCCTTTCGAGCGACCGGTGGTGCCGCCGGTGTACGCCAGATGGGCGAGATCGCGGTAGATGTCGATCTCGACGTCCGGTCGCTCGTCGGAGTGGCGGGAGCAGAACTCCGTGAACTCGACCTCTCCCTCACCCAGTGCTTCGGGCGGGTGAACGACGATGCTCAGCCGGACCGACGTCCGGTCACGGACCGCGGCGAGTACCCGCGCGACCGGGCCGACCGTGACGGCGGCGACCGCGCCGGCGTCGGCCAGCTGGAACGCGAGGTCGTCCGGCGGGAGCAGCGGGTTCGCCGGGCTGAAGGTGGCGCCCGCGAGCAGCGTCCCGTAGTACGCGACCGGGTACGCCAGGCAGTTGGGCAGGTGGAGCGCGACGACGTCGCCTCTCCCGATGCCCTCGGCACGCAGCGCGTTCGCGAACCGGCAGGCCGCGCTGTACGTCTCGGTGAAGGTGAGGCTCTGGTCTCCGTGGGCGAAGGCGGTGCGTGCACCCCAGCGGGCGGCGGCGCCGGCCAAAACCGAGCCGACCGGGACCTCGGGGTAGTCGAGTGACCGGGGGAGCGGAGTGAGCTGCATCACCCGAACGTACGGACTTTGCGGCCAAAGACACAAGCACTCGCGATGTCGCACAATGTGAACGAGCGCTAACATCGGTCGAACTCTCATTCGCGTTAGAAGAGGTGACGAAGGTGTCTGACGGCCCGGGTCTGTACCAGCTTGCCGAGGAGCACGAAGAGCTGCGGGCCGCGGTCCGTGCCTTGGCCGAGAAGGAAATCGAGCCGTACGCGGCCGAGGTCGACGAGGACGAGCGTTACCCGATCGAGGCATACAACGCGCTGGTCAAGTCGGGTTTCAACGCCGTGCACATCAGTGAGGCCTACGACGGCCAGGGCGCGGACGCCATCGCCGCCTGCATCGTGATCGAAGAGGTCGCGCGCGTCGACGCGTCGGCGTCGCTGATCCCGGCGGTCAACAAGCTGGGCACGGTGCCGATCATCATTTCGGCGTCGGAAGACCTCAAGAAGCTGGTGCTGCCGTCGATCGCCTCCGGTGAGGCGTCGGCGTCGTACGCGCTTTCGGAGCGCGAAGCCGGCTCGGACACCGCCTCGATGCGCACCCGCGCGAAGCTCGACGGTGACCACTGGGTGCTGAACGGCACCAAGTGCTGGATCACCAACGCGGGTGAATCGTCCTGGTACACCGTGATGGCGGTGACCGACCCCAACGCCGAGAAGAAGGCCAACGGCATCTCCGCGTTCGTCGTGCACAAGGACGACCCCGGCTTCACCGTCGGCTCGAAGGAGCGGAAACTCGGCATCAAGGGCTCGCCGACCCGCGAGATCCACTTCGAGAACTGCACCATCCCGGCCGACCGCATCATCGGCGAACCCGGCACCGGCCTGAAGACCGCGCTGCGCACCCTCGACCACACCCGCCCGACCATCGGCGCGCAGGCGCTGGGCATCGCGCAGGGCGCCCTCGACGCGTCGATCGCGTACGTCAAGGAGCGCAAGCAGTTCGGCAAGGCGATCGCGGAGTTCCAGGGCGTCCAGTTCATGCTGGCCGACATGGGCATCAAGATCGAGGCCGCCCGGAACCTCGTCTACGCCTCCGCCGCGGCGACCGAACGCGGCGACAAGCGCGGCGGCTACATGGCCGCGGCCGCGAAGGCGTACGCGTCGGACATCGCGATGTCGGTGACGACGGACGCCGTGCAGCTGTTCGGCGGCGCGGGCTACACGCGCGACTTCCCGGTGGAGCGCATGATGCGCGACGCGAAAATCACCCAGATTTACGAAGGCACCAACCAGATCCAGCGCATGGTGATGGCGCGGGCCCTGCTCAAGGGCTGACGGCTTCCCGCAAGTAGAGGACTGGTTGCGGTCCTTGCGCGTGCAACTACCGCAACCAGAGGACTAAAGGCGTGTGAGATCGGGCCTCGGTGAGATGCTTCACGGAAGTACGGCGATCATGGGCCGACGGTGTCACTCTCAAAGGATGTTCTGGTCCGCTCCGGTGTCGTGGACACCGCACGACGAGGCCGAGCTGATCGCCGGCTGGCGGTTGTGGCTCGAGCTGGGGGATCGCGCGTGGCCGTCGGCCGCGTGGGACGGGACGGCGGCCGACGTCGTCAAGCCGCTGCGCGAGCTGGTCTCGGCCTGCGACGAGATCGAGACGGGCTACCGCAAGGCCGTCGCCGAGCCGTCCGAGGAGTTCATCCGGATCATCCAGTTCCTCGTGTTCACCGTCAGCACGGTGATCGAGCTGTGGGCCGACGACGAGGTCCCGCTCGACGCCGAGCGGATCGCGTTGTTGCACGCGGATCTGGCAGGCTTCGCGGAACAGGCCGAGCGGGTGCTGAAGGTTTTGGCGATCAGCGGCGGCTGGTCGGATCTGGCCGCGGAGCGTCGGCGGACGGATCGCTGAGCGATTCCGGTTTCTCGACCCACGCGAACCGTGACCCCGCGAGGTGGTCGTTCAGCGGGCGGTCCAGCGACAGCAGGCTGGACCAGTAGAGCCACCCGGAGCCGTCGGCGCGGAACGCCAGTTCGGCGGACTCGACATCGCTCGGATACAGCACGCGATCCGACCACAGGCCGACCAGGCGTCCATCCATCACGCTGGAGATTCTGCCTGCCGGACGCGCCGTACGGGGGAAATAACCCCCGAGGCATTCCGCAGAGGACATGCCGCCGAAGGTGTTCGGTTCCTGTCGGATACCTGTCGATCACGCTCCGGAGGTGCCGCCGGAGGCACCCGGTGTCTTACCGTGATCCCGGTAAGTTGAATATTCACCGACCAGAAAGCTGATACCCGATGTTCGCTCGTTTCAAGGATGTCGCCCTCCTGCTGGGCCGGATCGGTGTCGGTGTGGTCTTCCTCGCACACGGCCTGCAGAAGTGGGAAAACGGGATCGACGGCACCGCGAAGTTCTTCGAGCAGACAGGCATCCCGCTGCCGACGCTCGCCGCGATCTTCGCGATCGCGGTGGAGATCGTGGGAGCCATCTTGTTCATCGTCGGTTTCCTGACGCCGCTGGTGGGCCTCGGCTTCGTCGTGGTCTCCGTCGGTGCTCTGCTCTCGGTGCACCTCGACAACGGCTTGACCGGTCAGGGCGGCTACGAACTCGTCCTCGTCCTGGCGGTGGCCGGGCTCGCGCTCGGCTTCAACGCTGGAAAGTTCTCGCTCGACCACGTGCTCTTCGGACGCAAGCGTGAGGCGAAGCAGCTTCAGGACGCCTGACCCCACGCGCATGTCAGTAAAGGGTCTTTCAGGACGAAAACTGTCCTGAAAGACCCTTTCCTGACGCGTCAGGAGGGGAGATCCGCGGTAGTCCGCTCGGCTTCGCGCCGGGAAGCGAGTTTGGCCGGATCCGCGTCGGTGACCTGGACCAGATGCGCACCGGCGGCGAGGGGCGTCAGGAACCCGGCGAGAATCCCTTCCACGCCGGACCATTCCACAGTGGACAGAACGCGGTCCTCGCCGGACAGTCCCAAAACCGAAGCGCGGGAACGAGCCTCGGCCAGTATTTCATCCACAGTGGACGAACCGAGTGCGGGAGTGTCGCCGGGAATGGGTGACAGCGGGCTGAACTGGTCGCCAGAAAGCCGTGCCTCGGTCAGGTAGTCGAGTGCCCCGTCCGGCACGGAGCCGGGAGGCAGCCCGAGGCCCATCGGGTGCAGCGAGACGACGGCGGTCGCGGAAGCGGCCGAAACGCCGTCCAGCGCGACGAACGCGACCCGCGCGCCCGCGGTCTCCGTCACTACCCTCGCGCCGCACCACCAGGCGCCCAGCAGTACGCCGGCGGTCTGCCAGTGCGACGGCAGCAGCACGGCGACCTCGTCACCCGGTTCGACGTCGAACTCGTCGACCAGCCAGTTCGCGGTCTTGGCGGCCCAGTTCACCGTGGTCGCCACGGACAGCTCGACCCGGCTGCCCTGCTTGTCGTCGTAGTGCGTGATCAGCGGTTTCGCGGGCGACCCGAGCAGGGGCCGCAGCAGCAGTTCGGTGAGGCTCACGCCCCCAACGCTAGTTCACGCAGGGAACACTCGACGCGGCGAGCAGGGGTGCCGCCGCACTCGCCGCCCCCGCCGCTCCGCCGCCACCGGCGGGACCGCGGCCCACCAGCCCGGTGACGAAGGCCCGCACGGCCGTCTGGTCGATCTCGACGATGCTCTGGCCGTCCGCGCTGCGCCCGTTGATGTTCACCACCGGGATGGTCGTGAAAGTCAGGTCGCCCGACGCGATCCCCTTCGCCTGCTGTGCGAACTCCAGCAGGTCCAGACCATCGTCCAGGACGATCGACCGGCGCACGACGTCCATCAGGCCGCTCATCGTCGACGGGCTGGTCAGCGTGCCCGCCGAAAGTACCTGGCGCAGCGCCGAAGACAGGAACGTCTGCTGCCGCACGATGCGGTCGAGGTCGCCACGCGGCAGGTTCTTCCGCTGGCGCACGAAGGAAAGCGCTTCGCCGCCCGAGACGGTCTGTTCCCCGCGCCGGAAGTTCGCGCCGGAGTCCTTGTCCTCGGTGGCGTGGTTCAGGCAGACCTTGACCCCGCCCACCGCCTCGGTCAGCAGATAGAACCCGAGCAGGTTGACCTCGGCGTAATGGTCGATGCGGATCTGCGTCAGGTCCTGAACGGTCTGGACCAGTGCCTTCCGGCCTTCCTGATCGGAATCGCGTTCGAGTTTCGCCTGGTCGGATCCGCCGCGGTGGGCGTTCGCGTAGGAGGTCTTCGCGGCGCCGTAGGCCGAGTTGATCTTGTTCTTCCCCCGGCCGGGGATGTCGGTCCAGGTGTCGCGTGGGATCGAGACGCCGGACGGCTTCCCGCCGTTCTTCGGGATGCGCAGGATGATGATGGTGTCGGTGTTGACGCCCGCCTTCTCCTCGGTGCGCAGTTCCTTGAGGACCCTCAGCGGCAGCGGGTTGCCCTGCGCGTCGGTGCGCGCGTCGCTGCCGACCAGCAGGATGTCGGTGGCGCCGTCGTCGGCGGGCGGCGCGGCGGGGTCGTCCGGCCTGCTCAGCGCGTTGGTCGTCGGGACGTTGTCCTGCAACTGGTCCTTGGTGACGTACGCGTAGCCCGTCGTGCCGAGTGCGAGCAGCGACACCAGTCCGAGGGCGATCCGCCGGGTGATCCGGCCGGCGCGGCGCAGCGGGCGCTCGGGCACGTCGAAGACGCCCGACGTGGGTTCGTCTTCGACCGGGTTGGACGGCTGGGGGAGGTCCGTTCCGGTCGAGGGAGTGCGAGGGTACGGCGTGGGGACGAAGCGGGGCTTTTCGTCACTCTCGGTGTCCGATTCGGCCGTGTCGTCCGGCTTCGATTCGTCCTCGACCGGCTGCTCCGGACGCTCGCTGTCGTCCTTGTCTTCGCTGCCCATCCCTGTTCACCTCCCCTGGTGCTGCCACTGTTCCGATCGTAGGAGAAGGCTAGGCCACTACGAGTATGGCCACGCTGAGTACCCGGACATTAATTGACGCAGGGCACATTGCCCGCGACGATCGGCGTCGTGCTGGGTGCCGCCGGTGCGCTGGAGGGCGGCTGAGCCGACTTCGGGGGCGGCGGGGACGTGGTCTCGCCGCCTGCTCCGGCGGACGTTCCCTTGAAGTCCTTGCCAAGCAGGACCCGCACCTTGCCCGGCGCGACGTCGCGATCCGCCTCGGCCTGCACCGCGGTGCCGAAGACCTGCTTGACGAGGGCGAGCGCGTCTTCGTCGCCGGGCGCGTACCGGATGACCGTGGAGTTACGCGTACTGAGCTTGGTGTCCGCGGCGAGCTTGAAACCCTTGCTCTGCAACAGATTTCGGGTGTCCGCGGCAAGTGTGGCAGAGCCGGATCCGTCGAACAGTTCGACGGTCACCGCTTCCGCGCCCGGCAGCTTGGCCGAGGTCTCGGTGGGGGGCGTCTGCCCGTCGGAGGTCAGGCGGGTGACCTCGGCCTGCACCTGCGCCGGGTCCACCCGGAGCACGGCGGCGCCACCGATCATCGCGTCGCCCTGGGTCGGGATCGTGTGAAACTCGACGTTGCCGCTGGTCAGGCCGCGCATTTGAGCGGCGAACTCCGGCAGATCCCAGCCTGCCGAGAGCACGACGGACTTCTTCACCGCCTCGATGAGGTCCGCGATCCTCGCCGGGTTGGTCAGGACATCCGTCGACAGGACCTTGTTCGCCAGCCCGGACAGGAAGGCCTGTTGCCGCGCGATCCGGTCGAGGTCGCCGTTCTGCAGGTCGTACCGCTGGCGGACGAACGCGAGCGCCTGGACGCCCTCGACTGCCTGCCGCCCGGCAGGCAGGTCGACGCCGGACTTCCGTTCCTTGACCGGGCCGTTGAGGCAGACGTCGACGCCGCCGATCGCCTTGGTGATCTCGTAGAAGCTCGACAGGTTCACCTCGGCGTACCGGTCGATCATCTTCGGCTTGCCGATGAACTTCTCCAGCGTCGCGATCAGGTTCTTGCGGCCGGCGTCCTTGGCTTTCGCGTCGACGTCCTTGAGGTCCGCGTTGCCCTGCTGCTGCAGTGCCTTCGACGTGTCGTTGTAGGCGTACACATAGGCGCTGTTGAGTTTGTGTTTGCCGAAACCGCCGGTGATCTCGACCCACGAGTCGCGGGGGAAGGAGATCGCGACGGCTTTCTTGCCGTTCTGCGGGATGTGCACGAGGATCATCGTGTCGGTCTGGCGTTCGCCGTCGGAGTTGCCGGCGTGCAGCATGTCGAGAACCTCGCGCGGCAGCGGGTTGCCCTGCGCGTCGGTACGGCTGTCCTGGCCGACCAGGAGGATGTCGATCGCGCCGTCCAGCGGTTTCGCCGGCGGATGCCCGTTGTCCTCGAAGATGTTGGTGGTCGCGAACCCCTTCGACGGGTCGCCGATGAACTGCCAGCCCCACCAGGTCAGCGCCAGGATCGTGATCGAGACCAGGCTGAACACGACCTTCACCCCGCGACGGGCGAACACCACGACGCCGCTACGGCGCGCCGGAATGGGTGGCCCGGGCCACTCGGTCACGTGCGGTCCTCCACGAATCTCCCCAGGGCACACGCGTGCCACTCATACAACTCTACTGATCCTCGTGTCAGACGTCCGTAGGCTGGTGGAAGGTTGTCCCGGTCGTGACACACTCGGCCGGTCCGGGAAGTCGTATGAGGAGGATCGCGCGATGCGGGTGCTGGTCACCGGGGGTGCCGGGTTCATCGGTTCGCAGTACGTGCGGCAGGTGCTGAGCGGGGCGTACCCGAGTTTGGCCGACGCCGAGGTGATCGTGCTCGACAAGCTGACCTATGCGGGTAACGAAGCGAATCTGGCGCCGGTGAGCAAGAACCCGCGCTACCGGTTCGAGAAGGGCGACATCTGCGACGCCGGCCTGGTCAGCGAGCTGATGCGTGGGATCGACCTGGTCGTCCACTTCGCCGCCGAGTCCCATGTGGACCGTTCGATCGCCGGGTCCGTGGACTTCGTGCTGACGAACGTGCTCGGGACGCAGACCCTGTTGCAGGGCGCGCTCGAGGCTGAGGTCGGGAAGTTCGTGCACGTGTCCACCGACGAGGTCTACGGGTCCATCGACGAGGGTTCCTGGTCGGAAGACCACGCGCTGGAGCCGAATTCGCCGTACTCGGCGTCGAAGGCGTCCTCGGATCTGCTGGCACGGTCCTTCTTTCGCACACACGGACTGCCTGTCTGTGTCACAAGGTGCTCGAACAACTACGGTCCGTACCAATTCCCGGAGAAGGTCATTCCTCTCTTCGTGACCAACCTGCTCGACGGCAAGAAGGTCCCGCTGTACGGCGACGGCCTCAACGTGCGTGACTGGCTGCACGTGGACGATCACTGCCGCGGTATCCAGCTCGTCGCCGACGGTGGCAGGCCCGGCGAGATCTACAACATCGGCGGTGGCACGGAACTGACCAACCGCGGCCTGACCGAACGGCTGCTGACCGCAGTCGGCGCGGACTGGGAGTCGGTCGAGCCGGTCGAAGACCGCAAGGGTCACGACCGTCGCTACTCGGTCGACATCACCAAGATCTCCCGGGAACTGGGGTACGCGCCGCGAATGTCCTTTGAGGACGGACTGGCCGAGACAGTCGCCTGGTACGCCGAAAACCGGTCGTGGTGGGAGCCGCTGAAGAACCGTGCGGAGGCCTGACCCTTGCTGAGTGTTCTCGTGCCGGGTGGATCCGGTCAGCTGGGGCAGGGTATCGCGGGGCTGGTGCCGGACGCCGTCACGCCATCGTCCGCGGAGCTGAATTTGCGCGATACCAGGGAAGTCGTCGCCGCGGTGACCGCGTTCGCGGACGCGGCGCGTGCGGCCGGGAAGTCGCCGGTGGTGATCAACGCGGCGGCCTACACCGCCGTCGACGCGGCGGAAACCAATGAAAAGCGGGCGTTCGCGGTGAACGCCGACGGCCCCCGGGTGCTCGCCGCGGCGTGCTCGTCGCGTGGGGTGCCGCTCATTCACGTGTCGACGGACTACGTTTTCGCCGGTGACGCGACGTCGCCGTACGAGCCCGGTGATCTGCTGGGGCCGCTCAACGCGTACGGCCGGACGAAGGCGGCCGGCGAGGACGCCGTACTCGGTTCCGGGGCGCGCTCATGGATCGTGCGGACGTCGTGGGTTTACAGCAAGACCGGGTCGAACTTCGTGAAGACGATGGCACGCTTGGAAAAAGAGCGTGACGTATTGTCCGTTGTGGACGATCAGGCCGGTTCGCCGACGTGGTCGCGCGATCTGGCCGCCGGACTGCTGGAGCTGGCTGGTCGCGTCAGTTCTGGTGAGGGGCCGTCGCAGCGGGTGCTGCATTGCACGGGCGGTGGGTCGACGACGTGGTTCGGGTTCGCGCAGGCGATCTTCGCGGAACTGGGAGCGGATCCGGCGCGGGTGAAGCCTTGTAGCACAGCGGATTTCCCGCGTCCGGCGATGCGTCCGGCGTACGGGGTGCTGTCGAACGCTTCGTGGCGCGAAGCCGGTCTCACGCCCCTTCGGGACTGGGCCGATGCGCTGAAGGCCTACTTCGCTTCCTGACGCTGCTTCGCCCAATCGCGCGTGTTCCGCCTTCAAGCACGCGAGTTACGCCCCCAGGCACGCGAGTTACGCCTTCAAGCACGCGCGTTACGCCTTCAAGCACGCGAGTTGCCTGGCCAGACGCGTGAATTCACCCTTCCCGTACACGGGACAGTGCGCGTGGATGGGCGGCAGGCGTGCTTGGAGACGGAACATGCGTGCCTAGGGACGTAACTCGCGTGCTTGAAGGCGGGACATGCGTGCTTGGGGGCGGGACATGCGTGCTTGAAGGCGTAACTCGCGTGCTTGAAGGCGGAACATGCGTGCTTGAGGGCGTAACTCGCGTGCGTGGGGGCGGGACTCGGGATGGAGGCGCTGGAACTGTGGGGGTCAGTGCTGGGTGCTGGCCTGGCGGTAGGCGGCGACGGTGAGTTCGGCGCAAGCGCGCCAGGTGAAGTTCGCGACGTGGGCCCGGCGGGCGGCCGAGGTGGCGACGGCGTGCGGGTCGCTGACGGCGATCCGCAGCGCCTCCACGAGCCCGTCGACGTCTTCGTAGGGGACCAGGCTCGCGCAGTTCCCGGCGACCTCACGCAGCGCCGGGATATCCGTGCACACCACGGGCACGTCCGATGCCAGCGCTTCCAGCACCGGGAGCCCGAAGCCCTCGTCGCGCGACGGCAGCACCAGCGCGCTCGCACCGGCGACAACCCTCCGGAGGTTGACGTCCGACAGGTAGCCGACGTGCCGTGAACGTGAGCCCACCGAGAACGAGCCGGGGCCGACGAACACCAGTTCCGGCAGATCCGGCGCGGCTTCGTGTGCCTGCTGAAGCCAGTGCAAACCCTTGCGAGGCCCGGGGGCGCCGGCGAAGAGCAGGTACTTGTCCGGGAGACCGAGTTCCTCGCGGCGTTCCTTGTCCGGCGGGCGGGCGGTGAACCAGGCCGGGTTGACGCCGAGCGGGGTGACCACGATCTTGCGGCGGTCCACGTCGAGCCGTTCGGCGATCCGGTCGGCGACGGCGTTGGTCGGCGTGCAGATCACGTCGGAGAGCCGGGCACCCCGGCGGACCAGTCGCGGCAGTTCGTGATCGCTCGGCGCGAGTTCTTCGGGAGCGTCCAAAAAGGCCAGGTCGTGGATCGTCACCACACCCGCCGCGCGGAAGCGGCCGGGGAGCACGAAGTTGGTGCCGTGGACGACATCCGTTGGCCCGGCGAACAGTTCCACCGGCGGTAGCTGGGATCGCAGCCACGCCTTGCGCAGCAAGCGTGCCGCCACGGGCATCCCGCGGGCCTGCACGCCGTGCGGCAGCACTTTCCGCAGACGTCGCCAGCCACGCAACGTGAACGCGACGGCGCGAGTGTCCACTTCGGGCATCGAAGCGAGCTCCTCGGACAACGCGACCGTGTACCGGCCGATACCCGTCCTGGCACCGAGAAGCGGGGTCCCGTCGAGCAGGACGCGCAAGGGGCGGTCAGCCACGGCCGAGCCTTTGCTTCGCGACCTTGACCACCCGGCCGCCGACGCGCCGCACGAGTTCCTTCGGGCCGCCGTCGGCGAGGTACTCGCGGATCAGGTCGACGTCGCGGCGCAGCATTTCCTTGCCCCGCACGGGTTCGGTGAGTACCAGATCTGCCGAGCCGGGTAGTCTGTCGGCCGCCGGGCGCGGGTTCCGGCAGAACTCCACGAGCGGCTTCAGCGCCTCCGGCCAGGCGTAGCGCTGGGCGACGGCGGCGATCCGCTCGACGCAGCCCGCGGCGAACTCCTCGTCGTACAACGACCTTTCCAGCGCCTCGGCCAGCGCGTCCACGTCCTCGGCCGGGACGACGACGCCCAGCCGTTCCTCGCGGACCAGATCGGCGAACGCGTCGCCGTCGGTGGTGACGATCGGCAGCCCGGCCCACAGGTAGTCCAGCACCCGGGTGCGGAAGGCGAACGTGGTCTCGACGTGCTCGAAATGCGTGGTGACACCGCAGTTCGCGTCCAGCAGCCAGTTCTGGCGCTCCTCGAACGGCACCCAGTGCTCGTTGAAGAACACGTGCTTGCCGGTCAGCCCGAGGGTTTCGGAAAGCAGCATCGTGCGCGCTCCGATGTCCATCTCGGCGACCTCGGGGTTGGGATGCTTCATCCCAAGGAACACCAGCCGGACGTCACCGCGGCGCTGGCGCAGCTTCTCGATCGCGCGGACCAGCGTGAGCGGGTCGAACCAGCTGTAGACCCCGCCAGCCCACAGTACGACGTGGTCGGTCTCGCCAATACCGTCCAAAGTGGACCGAAGGCCGGGGCCGGTGCGGACCGGTGCCTGCGGTGAAAGGCCGAACGGGACGACCGAGAGCAACGACTGCGTGGTCGGATCGGCGTCGTAGAGCCGCGGCGAAAGCCTGCCCATCGCGGCGAGATGCCCGAGCCAGAAGTGCCGCTGCCGCTCGGACGCGCACAGGAAGAAGTCGCCGCGTTCGAGCTGTGCGTCGAGGACCTTGGTGACGCCGATGAGGTCCTTCGCGCGCTTGTCGTCGGCGACGCCTTTGCCTTGTTCGAGCAGTTCCAGGTGCATCGGGTCGTACAAATCCGCGACGACGATCTTGTGCGCGTACTGCTTCTTGAGCGCGGGCGCGAGTTCGAGCACGTGGCCCTGCAGGATGATGATGTCGGCCCAGGCGATCGGGGTCTCCAGATCGCGCCGCGTCGCCGCGCTGACGCGGAACGGCGCGGGTGGCGGGTCGGCGAGCGGGTTGACCGTCACCAGGTGGACGTCGTGTTCCGCGGACAGGGTCGCGGAGATGTTCCACGCGCGGATCGCCGGGCCGGCCATCCGCTCGGTGATCGCGTCACCGGTGATCACCAGGACCTTGCGGTGCTGCCCGAAGAGCGCGTCGATGCCGAACGTCTCGACCAGGATGTCGTGCGCGGCGAGATAGCGCGGCAGTGGGTACGCGGGCTCCAAAGCCTTGCGCAGCAAGGGAAGCAGATCGGCGTCGGTGCGGACGCGGGCGGCCTGCTCGGCGGCGCGCGATGCGGCGAGCGACGGGAGCAACTCGACGAATTGGTCGATTGCCAGCACTCCGGCGAGCGTGGTCCTCGGTACCTCGACGGGACCGGTTTCGGCCGGGCCGACGCCTTGGGCGAGGTCGAACTGAGTGGCGTCGAGGTCGCCGCGCGCGGTCGCCCGCCGGACGGCCAGTGCCAGGGCGGCGGGCAGGGCGCGCGACAGCGTTTCGTCGGAGAGGTTCTTGTACAACGCGGCCAAGGCGTTGCGCTCCAGCAGGAACGTCTCGCGGCCGGAGTCCGGGGCGTCCACTGTGGACATGGTGGCGTGATGCTTGTGATAGGTCAGTGATTCGGGCACGTACCGGACGCGCCAGCCGCGGAGATTCAGCCGCCAGCCGAGGTCGACGTCCTCGTAGAACATGAAGAACCGCTCGTCGAACCCGCCGAGTTCGGCGAACACCCCGGCGCGGACGAACATCGCCGAACCGGTGGCGAACAGGACGTCCTTGGCGATCTCGTGCTCGGCGGCCGGGACGTCGGCGAGCGGGCTGCCCGCGTGGCGTTTGTAACCCATGCCGAACCAGGTCAGGCCCGCGTCGACGAAATCGGTGCCGGTGCCTTCCCAGTCGAGGACCTTGCTGGCGACCGCGGCGACGTTCGGCCGCACACGCAGTTCGGCGACCGCCGCGCGCACCCAGCCGGGCGCGGGGCGCGCGTCGTTGTTGAGGAAGGCGAGGACGGTGCCGGTGGCGTGCCGCGCGCCGAGGTTGCAGCCGCCCGCGAAGCCCGAGTTCACCGGCGACTCGACGAGCTTGACGCCCGGGACGGCGGCCTTGATCTCGGCGACGTCGGAACCACCGGAGGCGTTGTCGACGCAGAGGACCTCGAGGTTCGGGTAATCGTGTTCAGCCAGTGCGCGCAGGCAGGTGACGGTGTCGGCCGCCCCGCGATAGTTCACCACGACCACCGAGACGACCGGTTGCGTTTCCCCCTGCGCCAAAGCCGTACTCCCTGCACTCGATTGGCCCAAGCTTAAAGGCCCGCCCACGCGTCCCAGACCGCGCCTCGGCCGAGCGCCGCCCGTCGTCCGATGGCCCGTCTCTCGAACAGCGTGCGCGGCAGGCGGGCCGCGACGGCGCCGAGGACCCGGCATCGGAGGCTCAGCCGGAAGTTCGGCGCCGCCGGTTTCCCCCGGAAAGGCAAGACGAGCGTGAGGACGGCGAACTTCACCAGCTGGCGGATCGCGACCTGTCGCGGAGCGCATCGGAGGAGAGTGAGCAGGCGGTTGCGTTCATTCCACAGGTGGAACTGGACCGAACCCGGCCGAGTACTCGCGCCATGGTGATGGGTGACGTCCGCGTCCGCGCTGACGACGTCCCAGCCCGCGAGCCGGAGTCGCCACGCGGCGTCGGTGTCCTCGTAGTAGCAGAAGTAGGAGGCTGGGATCCCGCCGACGGAGCGGAGCGCCTCGACGTTCAGCACCGCCGCGCCGCCGCAGAAGCCGAACACCTCGGCGGCGGGTTCCGGCAGGTCAGCGCCGTGCCCGTCGGCGGTGAGGCGGACGCCGGTGGACTGGACGGCGCCGTCGGCCAGCGTCAGCCGGGCGCTCACGGCGGCGGCGAGCGGAGCCTTCTCCAGGGTGTCTTCGCAGGTCGCGAGCCACTCCGGGGCCGGCGCGGCGTCGTCGTTCAGCCACGCCATCAGCGGGGTGTCCACTTTGTCCAGCGCGGCGGCCATCGCGCCCGCGTAGCCGGTGTTGCGTCGTAGCCGGAGCACCTGCGGCTTCGAGGGGTGGGCGGCGAGCAGGGCGGCCGTTCCGTCGTCGGAGGCGTTGTCGACCACCAGGACGCGATGCGGGCGGGACTGCGTGGCGAGGGCGTCGAGGCAGGCGGTGATATGCGCGGCGCCGCGCCAGGTGACCACGACGACGGTGGTGCTGGGTTCGGCGTCGGTCATGCCAGAGAGAATAGAGACCATGCCCGAACTGGTCGTGCTCGCCGAGCAGCTGCTGGCGCCCGTCCCCGGCGGGACCGGCCGCTACACCGGTGAGCTGCTGCGGGCGCTCGCCGAGACCGCGCCGCCTGGCTGGACGGTGTCGAGCGTGGTCGCGCGGCACGCGAACGTCGACGCCGCCGTGGTCGAGGGCGTCGCGGGGCCGCGGGTGCTGCCGATCCCGCCTCGCGCGTTGATCGCCGCTTGGCAGCTCGGGCTGCCGTGGTGGCCGGGCGGCGACGCGGTGCACGCGCCGACGCCACTCGCACCCGCGCGGGTGCCGAAGGGGCGGACGCTGTCGGTCGCGGTGCACGACACCGTGCCGTGGACGCATCCCGAGACGCTGACGCCGCGTGGAGTCGCTTGGCACCAGGCGGTGATCGCGCGGGCGGCGAGGCGGGCGACCGCGCTGACGGTGCCGACGCAAGCGATTGCGGACGAGCTCGGCGGACTGGTTCCGGTGTCTGTCCCGCTTCGCGTGATTCCGCATGGGGTGCGGCCACCCGTCGAGTTCTCCGAGGTCGCGCTGCCGGAAAGGTATGTGCTGGCGATCGGGACGATCGAGCCGCGCAAGGGCATCGACGTGCTGATCGACGCGGTCGGCCGGATCGGGGTGCCGCTGGTGCTGGCCGGGCAACCTGGGTGGGGCGGGATCGACCCGCTCGCCTTGGCGCGCGAGCACGGCGCCGACGTCCGGCTGCTGGGGAAGGTGTCCGACGCGGAACTGGCGTTCGCGTTGCGGGGCGCGGCCGTGCTGGCGATGCCGAGCCGGGCGGAGGGTTTCGGGCTGCCGCTGATCGAGGCGATGGCGGCCGGCGTGCCGGTCGTGCACTCCGACGTACCGGCGCTGGCCGAGGTGGCCGGGGGAGCGGGCGTCGTCGTACCGGTGGGTGACGCGCAAGCGCTTGCCGGTGCTCTGAAGAACGTTTTGGAGAATCCCGGGCTGGTGACAGCGCTGCGTGACGGCGGTCTCAGCCGTTCGAGTGACTTCACCTGGCAGCGTGCGGCCTCTGCCGTTTGGGGTCTTCACCTGCGTCGTTAGTTTGTCGGTTCCCCACCGCGAGGGGAGGGTGCCGTCGTACCCTGCGAGGGTGACCGATGACCCTCGCGTGCTGATCGACGCGACAGCCGTCCCGGCGGACAGGGGTGGCGTCGGTCGTTACGTGGATTCGCTGGTCGCGGCGCTGGACGAGGACGGTGCGCGGATCACCGTCGTCTGCCAGCCGCGGGACGCCGTGCTGTACGACCGGCTGGCGCCCGGTGCGCGGATCGTGCCCACGTCACCGTCGACTTCGACCCGGACCGCGCGGCTGACCTGGGAACAGGCGACGCTGCCCCGGCTGGTCCGGCGGCTCGCCGCCGACGTCGTCCATTCCCCGCACTACACGATGCCGCTGGCCAGCCCGGCCGCTTCGGTGGTGACGCTGCACGACGCGACCTTCTTCACCGACGCTGTCCTGCACTCTTCGGTGAAGGCGCGCTTCTTCCGCGCCTGGACCTCGACGGCGCTTCGCCGCGCGACGCTGTGTGTCGTGCCGAGTATCGCTACGGCGGCCGAACTCGAGCGCGTCGGCCAGGTGCGGACGGCCGAACTGGAGATCATCCACCACGGCGTCGAACCGGACCGCTTTCATCCGCCGTCGGCCGCCGAAATCGAGGCCGCGCGCAAGGCCGTCGGACTCGGGAAGACGCCGTACGTCGCTTTCCTCGGCGCGCTGGAACCGCGCAAGAACGTGCCCGCGCTGATCCGCGGCTTCGCGCACGCCGTGCTCGGCAGGCCGAACCCGCCCGCGCTGGTGCTTGCCGGGCAGCCGGGCTGGGACTCGCAGGTCGAGCGCGCGCTCGACGCCGTGCCGCACCGGCTGCGCGTGATCCGGGCGGGTTACCTGCCGTTCGACACCCTCGCCGGGTTCCTCGGCGGCTCCGAACTGGTCGCTTACCCGAGCCTCGGCGAGGGTTTCGGCCTGCCGGTGCTGGAGGCGATGGCCTGCGGCGCGAGCGTGCTCACGACGCGACGGCTTTCGCTGCCGGAGGTCGGCGGGGACGCGGTCGCCTACTGCGGGGTCGGCGCTGGAGACGTCGCCGCGGGGATCTCGGACCTGCTCGACAACCCTTCGCGGCGCGCGGAGCTGGCCGAAGCGGCGCAGCGGCGGGCGAAGGAGTTCTCGTGGGCTACGACCGCGGAGCGGCACCGGGAGGCCTACGCGAAGGCTTGGCACCGGCATGCGCAGCGGCGGGCGGGCTGAGGGTCGCTTTGACGTCGTGAGGAGAGCAAGGGACCTTTGCTATCACTTTCGGCGCGCACTCAGTGAGGTCGTAGTCCGTGATTGGGGTATAGTTGGTGATGCAAGGTCCCTGTGGGGCCGAGTATGAAAGCCCGCGACGCGTCCGGACGGTCGTCTCGCGGGCTTTTCGCTTTCTAAACGCTGACGACGGCTTCGATGAGCCGCCCCGTTCTGCGACTCCAGTGACCTCCCGCACCGAAGCACCACCCCACCGCGTCCGAAATCCAGAGCAGCGGTTCGGCGGTAGAGTTCAGATGCTCGTAGGTGAGTTCGGTTTTGGAGGGTCGGTAGCCGAGAGCTCGTTGCATGGTCTTGCGATCGAGAACATCGCGATGGTCTCGAGAGTCCAGGACGAGTCGGTGGGCGTTCTTGGCGAGGAGGTCGAAGACAGCGCGTTCGAGGCATTTCTGCCTGGTTTCTTCTTCCGTTTTCCTTGTACATGAGCCCACGTAGACCACTGTCACGACGTCAAGTGCGACTATGCGATCGATCAGTTGCCTGCGGCGAGGTTCCTTCTCCTTCTTGAAATGCAGCTCGCGCGCACCGGGTAGCAGCAGCGCGTTCAGCTCCCGGCGTGATGGCGCGAGTCGTGCCGGGGCGACCAGAGTCATGCACAGGAGATAGCGCTGATCGCGCACCGACTCGTCGATGAAGGCGTGCACGGGCATCCGATCATTCTGCCTGGCGATGATCTCGAAGAGTAGTCGGGTGCATGCGCTTTGTTGCTGTTGTGCAACTCGCGTCAGTGGGGTGCCGGAGTCGCGTTCGGTGACGGGTGGACAATGGCCGCGTGACTGAGCACCCCAGCTACGGCGACGGGATCGCCGTCGTGACCGTGACGTACTTCCCCGGCGAAACCCTCGAGAAGTTCCTCGACACGCTCGAGAAGGCGACGGACCGGGACGTCCAGGTCGTCGTCGCCGACAACGGCTCCACGGACGGCGCGCCGGAGAAAGCCGCCCGCCGGGACAACGTCAAGCTGCTCAGCATCGGCGAGAACGTCGGTTACGGCACGGCCGTCAACCGCGGCGTCGCGGAGCTCGACGACAGTTACGGCTGGATCGTCGTGGTGAACCCGGATCTCGAATGGGAGCCCGGTTCGCTCGACGCGCTGCTGGAGGTCGCCGGGCGCTGGCCGCGTGGTGGCGCGTTCGGCCCGCTCATCCACGATCTCGACGGCACCGTCTACCCGTCGGCCCGGCTGTTGCCGTCGTTCGGCCGTGGGGTCGGGCACGCGGCGTTCAGCAGGATCTGGCCGGGCAACCCGTGGACGCGTCAGTACCGCCAGGAGTCCGGCACGCCGGTCGAGCGTGAGGCCGGCTGGCTTTCCGGGTCCTGCCAGCTGCTCCGCCGCGAGGCCTTCGATTCGGTCGACGGTTTCGACACGCGTTACTTCATGTACTTCGAGGACGTCGACCTCGGCGACCGCCTTGCCCGCGCCGGCTGGCTGAACGTGTACGCGCCTTCGTCGAGTGTCATGCACATCGGCGGGCACTCGACTTCGCAGGCTTCGGAGAAGATGCTGCGGGTGCACCACGACAGCGCCTACCGCTACCTCGCCGACCGTCATCGCGGCCTGCTGTGGAAGCCGGTCATGCTGGCGGTGAAGGCCGGTCTCGCAGTGCGCCTCAAGCTGGAAACACGCAAGAAGTAGCCGTTCCGGCCACCGGAACTCGCGCGACTCGGAAACGCGCCGTCGTTACCGTCGGTGCATGGACTTCGCCGAGTTGGACGCCTGGCTGACCGAACGTGCTCGCGACAAGCGCTTTTCCGGGGTCGTGCTGATCCGCCGCGGCGACGAGACGCTGTTCGAACGCGGCTACGGCCTGGCCAGCCGCCGCTGGTCGGTGCCGAACGCGCCGGACGTCCGCTACGACACGGCGTCGATCACCAAGCTCTTCACCTCGATCGCCGCACTGCGCCTGGCCGAGGCAGGACGCCTGGACCTCGACCGTCCGATCGGCGAGATCATCGATCTCGGCGGCACGGCGATCGCGGACGGCGCGACCACGCGGCAGCTGCTCACGCATACCTCCGGCATCGCCGACGACGCCGACGAGGAGGCAGGGGAAAGTTACGAGGCGCTGTGGGTCGGCAAACCGGTGTATTCGGTAATGGAGACGCGCGACCACTTGCCCAATTTCGCTTACCGGGCAGCGAATTTCGCGCCCGGTGAGGGCTGCCGGTACTGCAACTCGGGCTATGTCCTCGCCGGGCTGGTGATCGAGACGATCGTCGGCGGGCCCTATCGCGAATACGTCCAGGAGACCGTGCTCGATCGCGCGGGAATGACCGAGTCGGGCTTCTTCGACCGGCGCGACCCACAGCCGAGGGTCGCCGAGGGCTGGGACCCGATCCTCGACGGCGAGCGGGTCACCGGCTGGAAGCAGAACATCTTCAGTTACCCGCCGATCGGTTCACCCGATGGGGGTGCGTACTGCACCGTCGGCGACCTCGTCCGGTTTCTGCGCGCGATCCGGGAAGAACGCCTTCTGTCCCCGGAGCGCACGAGGGAATTCCTCACGCCGCAGGTGCTTCACAGCAAGGGCGTCTGGTACGGCTTCGGCCTGGAATTCTCTCTCGACGCCGATGGCTCCGTATGGAACTACTACAAGGACGGCGGCAACGCCGGCGTCTGCTCACTCGCGCGGCACTATCCGGGCCAGGGGCTGGACGTCGCCCTGCTGTCGAACCACACGTATGGCGGGGGTGCGGCGATCCAGGAGATCGACCGGGTGATCCGGGCTTCTCGAGGTGCCCCCGGATGCCATGAACGGCCCGTTACTCGCAAAATTTGCCAGTAACGGGCCGTTCATGGCACGCGTGAAGAGGGCTAGGGCGTGTCTGGCAAATCTGTTCGATGGGGTTCGTGATCCAGGTGGTTCCTGGTGGTGTGGGCCCTTCGTCCTCGTACTGGGCGTACTTGG